>SKZB01000328.1 GCA_007127615.1 Phycisphaerales bacterium
TCCTGTCTTACGAAAGGTCCGACCGAACGGTTGCAGAGAGAACGCGGAGTTCACCGGAAGTTCACGAATCTGTAGGCCGTCGCCGCCGCCGGGGCCGCGCTCGAGACCGTTCCCCGGAAGTGACCGGGACGATCGATCCCGTGGAAGGGCCCGGTCCGGTGCGCCGGGGTGCGCACGGCCCGGTCAGGGTTGCCCATCTTGATGCGCGACCCGAATCTTCGCCGGTTCAACCCCCCCAAAGGTCTCCCGAGCCCGACCGACTGGTTGCCCGGTCGATCGTTTCGCTGCCGAGTGCCTCTCCTCCCGCACCGGTCCCTCGTGCAGACTTGGCTGGCGGTGAAGCCCCCCAGTGAGGTTCGTCGGCGCCGCGGAGTCGACGGTTGTTCCTTCGTGATCGTGGTCCAGACGAATGCCGTCGGCGCCCAGATCACGGCAAGTACGCGCGGATGGCGCGACCCCGCCGCAAGTCATCCAATCTGGAGATTTCAAACGACGGCGGCTTCGCAAACCCACACGATTTCCTTTAGACCCCCCATTCATTCACTCCCCCGCGGCCTCTCCTCGCGAAGGCATGGGGCGGCCATCCAGCATCCGCACAAGGTGCGTCGCGAGCCCGGCAAGGAGGCAGGTTCATGGTGTACACTCACAGAAGAGCCGGCTCAATGATCACGACTCATGATGAACGACCGCGTTCGAGTGCGATGGCCGGTGCCACTCTTTGGCGGCGTCCTGTTCTCAGCCCTCGCCGAGCTTGTTTTCGTGACGCTGGTTTCATTCTCTATCGCTTGGGAAACGCCAGCCCAGTGGTACTTCTGGCTGCTTCTTCGGGCGGGCATGCGCTGGGACTCGCCCTTGCAAAAGTTAGCGCAAGGACGTTTGTCCGGGATAGATGTCGGAGGGGGCGACACTTTCTTTACGCTGTGTTCCCAAAGGCAGCAGAGAGCGAAGAGAGCACGCGACGCGAGCCATGGCGGCCGGATTGGCGGGAGACGAGCACCGGAAGCGTCGACGGTCGCGTGTGGCTCGATCCCCCTCCGGACGTTCTGCAATGGTCCTTACCACGCCGCCCGCCTCATCTGCTCCGGGGCCGGAGCGCAGTCTGGGGCCCCGCCGATCCGGCCGTCATGGCGGTCAGACGCAGTTGATGCCGGAAGTGGGAATGACGATGCCAGGTTCACGCCGCCCTGTTGACCACCGAGAAACACCCACACAAAATCCTGAAGCGCCGTGAACAATTCAAGATTCAATATCTGGGCGGCTGCTGTGCCTGCAGCCAGGATCGCGCGGCGCTTCTGAGGGCTTCTCGGTTCTTCTCGAAGATCATCTTTCTATGTCCGTTCGCGCCCGAGGGATGAGGAAAACCGCGAAGCCATCGGCCCTCCCCAACGAGACCGCGCGCCGTCAAATGATCGAGCACGCGCTCGACTGTACGACCAAGCGGAACGATGAGTGCGTTCGGCACCGCAGAGATCTCAGGCGCAAGCATGTGCTCCAGCATCCACGCGAGGCATTCGTGACGCACGGGCTCGGGTGAGTGCCCAGAGTAGTTCTTCCGATTCTTGAACACGGGATACCGCAGGGCGGAAGTGGAGTGCAGGAGTTCAGCATGCTCGGCAAAGAGCGCATCAGCGGATTTCACGCCCAGCAGAGTGTGGACGCCGAGGTCACCGAGCATGGTGATGAGATTCCTTCGCATCATGCCAGCAAATGCAGCGCGGCGTTTGATCTCCCGACCAGCCGCTTCCACAGAGGCGCCGCGCATCGCGTACTGCGTCTTGAACGCGATCTGCGCCTGCTGCAAGCCGGGCGTAATTCCGAGAAGAAGGATCCGTGCTTCGACGTTGACGTAATCAACCGGAGCGTAGACGACCGTGATCAAGCCGTCGCTAAAGAGGAGATAGCTATCGTGGAGTTCCTGAAGGGTCCACGTTCCCGCGCGGGGAGTTGCCGCGCGATACTCGCCGATACGATCGCTCAGAGCTGTCAACATGCCTCTTCCTTACGGTTCTACACGACTTCCGGAAGCCCCGCACTTTGTGTGCGAAAACGGTGGGATGAGAAGGCGCTTGGCAAGACCGGGCTACGTTCGCGGCGGCGGCGAAGAGGGGGGATTCGCGGTGCCGCACTCGGGGCATCGGGATGAAGAGTTGCTGCGAAGATCATAGCCGCAGCCCGAGCAAAGGTGGGGCAGGCGTTGACTGCGCACATAAGCAGCGATCGCAATGAGAAGCCCGGCGGCTGCCGGTGCGAGCAACACGAGGGAACACGTCAGGTGCTCACTGACGTCTCGGGCCGGCGAACTCGAAGTGGAAGTGACGACGGCAGAGAGGTACGCGGCGGCGAAGGAGGCGTAGTAGCCAGCAAGGATCAGCAGACCTCTTCTTAGAAATCGGCGCCGAAGGACGGTGTGAGCGGCTCCAGTCAACCACAGGCCGATCGCAAAACCGGCCGCGGGTGTCAGCAGGATGGAGAGAACGAGAAGGTCAAACGCCGGGCCGAGATTCATGAGGGTTACGCTAGCCCCGCGTCGCTCACACCGCCAGCGGCTCAAAATCCAGATTGTGCGCCTGGGCGACGGGCTGGTTGGTCAGCACCCCGCGATTGGTGTTGATGGCGGCGGCGAAGTGGGGGTCCTTCTTCGCCAGCGCGTCCGGTCCGTGCTCGGCGAGCTTGAGCACCCACGGCAGGGTGGCGTTGGTCAGCGCCTGGGTCGAAGTGCGCGCGACCGAGCCGGGCATGTTGCCGACACAGTAATGCACCACGCCGTCCACGGTGTAGATCGGATCGGAGTGGGTGGTGACGCGGGCGGTCTCGACGCAGCCGCCCTGGTCGATGGCGACATCCACGATGACCGATCCGGGCTTCATGTGAACGAGATCCGCCCGGCTGATGAGGTGCGGGGCTTTCGCGCCGGGGATCAACACCGCGCCGACGACGAGGTCCGCCCAGGAAAGATGCTCGCGGATCGACTGGGGGTCGGAGTAGATCGTACGGACGTTGGGCGGCATGAACTCGCCGAGTTCGCGCATGCGGTCAATGTTGACTTCGAGGATGGCGACGTTCGCGCCCATGCCGGCCGCGACGGTGGCGGCGCAGGTGCCGACGACCCCGCCCCCGAGGATGAGGACGTGTCCCGGCTCAACGCCGGGCACCCCGCCGAGCAGGACGCCGCGCCCGCCCTGCGGCCGCTCGAGGTACTTCGCGCCTTCCTGTACGGAGAGCTTGCCCGCGATCTCGCTCATGGGGGTGAGCAGGGGCAATCGGCCGTGGCGGTCGGTGAGGGTTTCGTAGGCCGCGGCGATGCACTTGCTCTCGAGGCAGCCGACGGTGAGGTCCCGGTCGGCGGCGAAGTGGAAATAGGTAAAGACCGTCTGGTCCTCTCGGATCTGCCGGACCTCCTTCGCCTGGGGCTCCTTGACCTTGACGATCATCTCCGCCTGCTCCCAGACCTTCTCCGCGGAGTCGACGATCTTCGCGCCGGCGGCTTCGTACATTTCATTGGGGAAGCCGCTGCCCTCACCGGCCCCGGACTGGATCAGAACGGTATGACCGCGCTGGACGAGCATCTCCGCCCCGACGGGCCGCAATCCGACACGGTATTCATCGAGTTTTACTTCGGTGGGGACGCCGACAATCATGATCTGAACTCCTGGCAGAATGCGAAAGTATGAATCATAGCGGAGCGCGGGTCGCTTCGTCTCAAGCGTACCCCCGGGCAGGGGGATGTGTTACGATAGATGATTCCGATCGACGGCGTGAGCGTCTTCCGTCGGTCGCAGGGACCTTGCGAGGATTCAGTTTCCATGCGTGCTTATTTCTCGATATCGATCTGTACGATCCTGATGGCCATGCTTCTGCTGCCCGCGACCGAGGTGCGGGCGGACGACGTCGAGCTGTTGGAGGAGCTGAATGCCCTGCCGACCATCGCCGTCAGCGACCGGACGAAGAGCTACCGGTTGTTCTTCGACGGCGCGGCGGATTTGACCCCGCTTCCCGGCCGGTTTGAAGGCGGCATCCAGCCGGGCATGATCAGCCCGCGCCGGTCCGGCTGGTCGGAGCTCAGCAACTGGGCCGAAGCCAACGCCCACATGGCCGCGGCGATCAAGGAAGCGAGTGAACGCCCCGTGTTCGGGCTGCCCTACGGCGCGAACAATGTTTCCGCGGCGTACCGGAACAACAATTTCTACGCCGCCGTGGGGGGCGAGACGGACTTTGATCGCATCCACTTTCCGTATCTCGAGACGCTGCGGCGAGCGCACATCTACGCGGTCACCGAGGTGTACCGCCGGATGGAAGCGAACCAGGTCGAAGAGGCCCTTGATCTGATCGTCGCCAACCTGTTCTTCCTCCGTCAGATCTGTGACCGTGAGTTCATCGAGGAGAAGGAGTTCGGCATCAGCGAACTGCTCGACATGCTCGAAACGACGCGGGACGTCTTCTTCACGTACCGCGATCGAATCTCGGCGGATCAGTATCGTCAGTTGGCCGTCACCGAAATCCCGTTTCTTCGCCCCGATCGCAACGCGCTTTTCATGCCGGAGGCGGACCGAATCGTGGCCCGGGCGATATTCGATCAGGTGTTCGATGACCGCGGCCAGCCGATCGTCGAAGAGTTCAAGCGCATCTTTGCCTCGATTCAATCACGCAACCAGCCGCTGGTCCGGTTCGGTGCGGTTCGTCAGTGGGACCGGGTTGCCAACGTGCACGATTCGCTGGACGCCTCCCTGCAGCGGCTTCGGCTCGTCTACGACGACTGGTGGCGGCGCTGGCGCGTGCAGGCCTATGACCCGGTGATCGAAAGCGTGCCCACCGAGTTTGAACGGACGAATCCGGTGCGATCGGCGGCGGTCCTCTTTGCCCTCAAGGACATTCAGAATCTCTTCATGCTCCGTCGCCAGTTGATCGCAGAGGTCAACGCCACGGGTATGGCGGCGGGGATCTGCGGTTACTACAAGACCTACAACACCTGGCCGCGGGATCAGCGCCGTCTCTACGCCGCCCACTGCCGCAAGTCCTCGGATGTCGATCCGTATGACCGCAATATGGGCACCTTTCTGTTTATCTATCCCAGCTCGTCCCACACCCTGGACACGCCCTACGGCCGGCTGCGCATCCCGGCGCAAATGTCGATTCTTTATTCCCGCGGCGAAGAAGGTGGTGATCGCCGCGCCTCGCAGCACACCTCCGATGGTGTGGAGGGCGACATCGTCTTCTGGCCGCCCGTGCGAGCGATGGCGCGGGAACAGGGGCTGCTGAACTAGAGCGGCCCTCCGGCACCGTGCGACTTGCTTCATCGGAACAGTCGACGGGACGTCGAATGAATCCCGGCCGCCTGCAGACGGCCTCTGTCCATCCATGACCTTTTTCTTTCCCGCGGGAATGACCTCCGACCAGTGAGGGTTGACAGCAGCATGAGCCAAACCAGCAGTCGTCAGGACGCCGACCATCAAGTCGTCATCATCGGGAGCGGGCCGGCCGGATGGACGGCGGCGATTTACGCCGCGCGGGCCAATCTGGAACCGCTCGTCTACGTCGGCGTTCCGAAACAGAACCCCGCGCCGGTATTGCCCGGCGGGCAGCTCATGCTCACCACGGACGTGGAAAACTACCCCGGCTACCCCGACGGCGTCGGCGGTCCGGAGATGATGCAGGACTTCCAGAAGCAGGCTGAACGCTTCGGGACGAAGGTCGTCACGCAGGACATTGAATCCTGCGACTTCTCCCAGAGACCGTTCCGGTTGAAGACTTCCGGCGGCGATGAGATCACCGCCCACGCCGTCATCATCGCGACCGGCGCGACCGCGAACTGGCTCGGCCTCGAAAACGAACTGCGCCTCGCCCAGATCGGCGGCGGGGTGAGCGCCTGCGCGGTCTGTGACGGCGCGCTGCCGATGTTCCGCGATCAGCCGCTCGCCGTCGTCGGCGGCGGAGATACCGCGATGGAAGAAGCGCACTACCTCGCCAAGTTTGCTTCCACCGTGTACATCATTCATCGCCGCGATGAGTTCCGCGCCTCCAAGACGATGCAGGAACGGGTGCTCAAGCAGGACAACGTCAAAGTGCTCTGGAACAAGGTTCTCCTCGACGTGCATGGTGAAGAGAAGGTGACCGGGGTGCGCCTCAAGGATACCGAGACCGGTGAAGAGTCGGATCTTGACGTGAAGGGGCTGTTCATTGCGATCGGCCACACCCCGGCGACGCAGTTCATCAAGGACGCCGGGCTCGACATGGATGAGGCCGGCTACCTGGTTCTGTCGACGCGCAGCAGCCGCACCAATATCGAAGGCGTCTTCGCGGCGGGCGATGTTGCCGACGCGGAGTACCGCCAGGCCGTCACCGCCGCCGGGATGGGCTGCCAGGCCGCGATCGACGCCGAACGGTGGCTCGGCGAGCAGGATCTCTGAGGATTCGGACCGAAGCAAGGCGTCAGGTCATGATGGGTTGAGGACCGTTGTATCTCCCTGTGGGGTCTTCAGGAAATCGTGTGGGTAACGGGCGAGGGTTGCACCTCCCCCGGGGGGCTGGCGGCGAAGCCCCCCGTGAACCCGCAACCGCCGATCGAACTCTCGCGATTTCCGGAAGGTTCCCCCCGCGAAACTCACGGCGGCCGCCGAGAGCGAGTGCCTGCATCACGAACTGGCGCGCTCGTTCTCTTTGCCACGTTCCGTCTTCGGCTTCGTGCCGATTGACCCTGTCGGCGGGTTTCCCGGCGCGGAGCGATCAAACGGAAGCGTTATTGAATCTGCCCCGAACGGGATTGGCCGGCATGAGGCGTGGTGATGCCGGTTCCGGCCGGCAAACCCGGTCCAGCAAAGCCTGTCGTCCAGACCATCGGTGTCCGGGGACTCGCTGTCCTGGGACTCGCTGTCCGGGCATTCGATGTCCGGGGATTCGTTTTGAACGGGGGCTGCCGGGGTTGGTGGTCCGCGCCGACAGCGTGCTCAGGACCCGGCGGAGGATTCGCGGATCGATCGGGAACGCGGTGGGTAGCGGGCGAGCCACTTTCGCAGCGCGGCCAGCGGTCCGGGCTCAAGGGTGTAGATCAGCGAACGGCCCCGCTGTCGCGCGGTGACGAGGCGCGCGGCGCGGAGGATGGCGAGGTGCTGGGAAACGGAAGGGGGGCTGAGCTTGAA
>SKZB01000153.1 GCA_007127615.1 Phycisphaerales bacterium
GAGGCGTTCCCATTCGCCCGCCAACGCCCGCTGGCGCGCGAGCGCTTCTTCGAATCGCCCGAGCGAACGCAGACACCGCGCGACCGCCCACTGCGCGATCAACGTTTCGCGCTTCCGGCCGCGTTCCTCCCTCGCTTCGACCGCGCGCTCAAAATGATCGAGGGCCCGCTCGTACTCACCGCGATCGTGGTAAGTCCAGCCGAGGTTGTTCAGCAGCGAGGCGCGCCACCGGCGGGCGCGTTCGTCATCGGATGACTCCGCCAGTTCCAGCGCTCGCTCATTCCACCGCTGCGATTCGTCGGAGTCCGAGACGATGGCGAGCATGTGGGCGGCATCGACGGCGAGCGCATCCCACCGGAGTGAAGTCGCGATCTTCCACGCCTCCTCGAAAAGCGGCGGCGCTGCATCAGGATCACCGGCAGAATTGAAGACCCGGCCGCGCTCGATCGCGTACCACGGAAGCACTTCGCCATGCCCGCCGTCCTTCGGGTGCGGCGCCGCGGTCTTCTCCACCCGGTCGAGCAGGGCGTGGGCTTCGTCGAAGCGTCGCTGCAATCCGAGCGCACGGGCCTGCTGCGTCAGAAGCACGAGCCGGTTGGCGGCATCGGACTCACCGGCGACCGCCTCCGCGAAGCGCCGTTCGCTGGCGAGGGGATCGTGAAAATCCCAGAGCCGATCGATCAGATCATGGACGTGTCTTCGCGGATCATCGCTTGTCGCCACTGCGGAATCCTCCTGCCGAGTCGACCACGGCATCCGGCGGCCCCATGACACGGGACCATCCCGGACACGGTCCAACGCGCGGCCGGTTCGGTTCACGATAGCCCGTTCCGGGGAAGCTCACAATCGCAAAGCAGCACGATCCGGCGATGGTCTGCTGTCCCGCAACGGAATCCACGGCCCGGAGTCGGTATGATCATTCGTGGTAATGAAGACCGCCATCACATGAAGCCACAAAAACCGAACACAACTCGCGGCGGGCGCCTGCTGCTCGGTACGTTCTGGATCGGACTCTACTTCCTGCTGACGATCGGGCCGCTTGCGATCATTTATCTCGGCGAAGCGCCGCCCGGCCGCGGGTTCTGGATCGAGCTTTCGATTGCGCTCGGCTTCATCGGTATGGCGATGATCACCGTGCAGTTCGTGATTACGGCCCGAATCGACCGTATCAACGGACCGTACGGCATTGATGTGATCTACCAGTTTCACCGGCAGATTTCGATCCTCAGTATCACGCTCATCCTGATCCATCCGATCATGCTGTTCGCGGCCGACCCGGACCGGTACCTGCCGCTGCTGCGCATCTGGGAGGCGCCGCTGCGGGCGGTGCTCGCCTGGCTGGGGCTGCTGGGGCTCATCACGATCGCCGCCACCTCAATCTGGCGCGTGAAGCTCGGATTGTCCTACGAGACGTGGCGAATCCTGCACGGCATCCTCGCGGTGGCGGTGCTTGCCCTTGCGCTCGGACACGTGCTGGGCGTGGGGCATTACCTGGAACAATTCTGGCAGCGCGGCATGTGGGTCGGCATGGCCGCGATCGTCGTACTCGTCAGCGGCTACGTGCGCCTCGTCAAGCCGCTGCTCATGCAGCGAAAACCGTGGCGCGTCGTCAACGTCAGGCGTGAGTGCGGCCGCTCGTGGACCGTCGAACTCGAACCCGACGGTCACCGGGGCCTGCGCTTTCAACCGGGTCAGTTCGCCTGGGTGACCTTCGGCCGGTCGGTCTGGATGATCCGGGAACATCCCTTCTCGTTTTCCTCCAGCGCGGAGCGATCCGGCCGGGTTGCGTTCACGATCAAGGAGAACGGCGACTTTACGGATCACATCGGCGAGACGAAGCCCGGAACGCCTGCGTATCTCGACGGACCCCACGGCGTCTTTACGATCGACCGGCGACCGGACGTGAAAGGGGCCGTCTTCATCGCCGGCGGCATCGGGGTGACCCCCATCATGTCGATGCTGCGCACGCTCGCGGACCGGGAAGATTCGCGCCGGTTCGTGCTCATCTACGGCTGCCCGGCGTGGGATCAAGTAACCTTTCGCGATGAGTGGTCGGAGCTGGAAGAGCGGCTTGATCTCAAGGTCATCATCGTCCTCGACGATCCACCGGAGGGCTGGGAGGGCGAGTCGGGCCGGATCGACGAAGCGCTGCTCCAACGGCATCTGCCCGAGGATCGCGCGGCGTATGAGCACTACATCTGCGGCCCGCCGGCCATGATGGCAAGCGTGCGCGAAGTGCTGCCGACAATCGGCGTGCCGGCGGAGCGCATTGAAATGGAGGAGTTCGAGCTCGCCTGATGGTTCCGCGGGCGGTCACGATCCAAGGATTTAAGCGAAGCGGGATTCAAGCGATGCGACACCAACGGATGTTTCGAATCATGATCGGGCTGGTCGCGGCGTACCTGGTCATCGCCACGATCTTCGCGGCCATCCGCAGTCTGTAGGATAGATCTATGGTTCGGGGCACGGAGGCACAAAGAGACAAAGGGACAAAGCGACGGAGCGACGGAGCGACGGAGGGACGGGTTGGTGCCCTGCCGATCACTCCGGCGCAGCCGGCGAAGTGGGCCGGGCCTCTCCGCGGGTACGCTGACAGAATCTGAACGGGCCGCCCTTGCCCCGGCCACGGGCGGGATTGGTACACTTGGCCCCCCATGCGGCTGCGGAACACGCCCCAACTCATCCTGCTGGCGCTGCTGCTCGCTTTTTTCGGCGCGTTCCTGATCTACCCGATCTGGCTCACCGTGGAGGGCGGTTTCCGCAGTCACGATGACGGCTTCACCTTCTTCCACGTGATGACGGTCTTCGCCGACCCGGCCCTCCGGGCGGGGCTGATCAATGCCTTCGGCATCGCGGTCTTCACCACGCTGCTCTGTTTCGTCCTCGCGATTCCGCTGGCGATCCTGGCGGCGAAGTGCGATTTTCCCGGCAAGACCGCGCTCAGCGCGCTGGTTCTGATTCCCCTCATCCTGCCCCCCTTCGTCGGCGCGATCGGTCTGCACCACATCCTCGGCCGGACGGGGTCGATCAATTCTCTGCTGATGCACTTCGGGATGATCGACGAGGGGATCGACTTCATCGGTCGGGGGGGATTCTGGGCGATCGTCATCATCGAAGCCCTCCACCTCTATCCGATTCTGTACCTCAACGCGACGGCGGCGCTGGCGAATCTGGATCCCGCGCTGGAAGAGGCGGCGGAGAACCTCGGCGCCAGCCGGTGGCGGCGACTGCGCACGATCATCATGCCGCTGATTCGCCCGGGGCTCTTTGCCGGCGCAACGATCGTCTTCATCTGGTCGTTCACCGAGCTGGGCACACCGCTGATGTTCGACTACCAGACCGTCACACCGGTGCAGATCTTCAACGGCATCAAGGAGATGGACGCCTCCCAGCAGCCCTACGCATTGACGGCGGTGATGCTGATCGCGGCGGTGCTGTTCTACGTACTCGGTAAGCTGGTTTTCGGCGGAAGGGCGCATGCGATGTACGCCAAAGCATCGATTCAGTCCACGACGCGCAAGCTCACCGGCTGGCGCGGCTGGCTGGCGATGGCGGCGTTCGGGTTCGTGATCCTGCTCGCCATCCTGCCGCACTTCGGCGTCATTCTGGCGTCCCTGACCGTCGAGGGCCGGTGGTACCAGTCGGTGCTGCCCGAAGCGCTGACCATGCAGCACTATGCCGGCGCCCTCAGCCACGAACTGGCGGTCGGATCGATCCGCAACTCGCTCTTCTACGCGACCGCCGCGGTGATCATCGATCTCGGGCTGGGCATCCTGATCGGATACCTGATCGTGCGCACCCGCGTCCCGGGGCGGGGGCTGCTCGATTCACTCTCCATGCTGCCGCTCGCCGTGCCCGGTCTGGTGATGGCGTTCGGATATGTCGCGATGACCCTGCGCTGGCCGTTCGGTGAAGGCGATCCGCTGGAAGGGGTGATCGACGTGCTCGGCGCGGAACCGAATCCGATTCCTCTGCTGATTATCGCCTACGCGGTCCGTCGTCTGCCGTACGTGGTGCGGGCCACGGTGGCGGGGTTGGAGCAGACCTCCGGCGAACTGGAAGAAGCGGCGATGAACGTCGGGGCCTCGCGGCCGCGCGCGATCCGGACGATCACGGTGCCGCTGATCATGGCGAACCTGATCGCCGGCGGCCTGCTTGCCTTCAGCTTTGCGATGCTGGAAGTCAGCGATTCGCTCATCCTCGCCCAGCGCGAGGAGCACTTCCCGATCACCAAGGCGATCTACGTGCTCTTCGAGCGGTTGGGCGACGGACAGTACATCGCCAGTGCGATGGGGGTGTGGGGGATGGCGCTGCTGGCGGTCACGCTGATCGGCGCGTCGATCATGATGGGCAAGAAGATGGGCGCGATCTTCCGGGTGTAGTGTGCGCGTGCGCCGAAGGTGCGCGCGGCGCGAATCGAAGTCAATCTGACGAAACGATCAGCCGCTGACCAGAGACTCGTTGGTGGGCAGGCGTTTCAGCGCGGCGAGGAGCTGTTCGATCTGCCGCGGCGGGGGCATGTTCATCAGACGACGCCGCAGCGCGGTGACGGTCTTCAGTTCCTTCCCGCCCATGAGCAGATCCTCTTTCCGTGTCCCGGAGGCCGCGAGATTGATCGCGGGAAAGAGCCGTTGCTCGGCGATGGAGCGGTCGAGGATCAGTTCCATGTTCCCGGTGCCTTTGAACTCTTCGAAGATAATCTGATCGGCCCGGGAACCGGTGTCGACGAGGCAGGTGGCGATGATCGTCAGCGAGCCGCCCTCCTCGGCCTTGCGGGCGGCGCCGAAGAGTTGCTTGGGCACTTCAAGGGCGCGGGAGTCCACCCCGCCGCTCATGGTGCGGCCGGAGGATCCGTAGCGTTTGGAGTTGTTGAACGCGCGCCCGAGCCGGGTGATGGAGTCGAGCAGGACGACGACATCGCGGCCGGCCTCGACCATGCGCTTGGCGCGTTCGATGGCGAGCATGCCCAGGGCGAGATGGGTCTCCACATCCTGGTCATTGGACGAGGCGAGCACCTGCGCGGGCACGTTGCGCCGGAAGTCAGTGACTTCCTCCGGCCGCTCATCGATGAGCAGGGCGACCAGGTCGACCTCGGGGAAGTTCTTCTTGATGCCGAATGCGATATTCTGAAGCAGGACGGTCTTGCCGGCCTTGGGCGGGGCGACGATCAGGCCGCGGGTCCCGAAGCCGATCGGACAGAACAGGTCGATCAGGCGGCAGGCGGGGGGGCAGCCGTCGTACTCGAGGGTGATCCGCGGCTGGGGATCGATCGCGGTCAGTTCCTCGAAGGCCTTCCGCCGGGCGTAGACCTCGGGATCGAGTCCCTCGATTTCGACGACGTCATCGACAATCGGCCGGGCCTGACGGGGTTTGCGTCCGCGTCGTCTTCGGGCCTTTTTGTTGACGACGTTCACGGTCAGTCGCTGGCCCTGGCGCAAGGGATAGCGCTGCCCGAGTTCGAGGGGGACGAACGGATCACTCTGGCTGCCGGTGACCCAGCTTTCGAGTTGTCGGATGCGGCCTTCGGCCCCCTTGGGCCATTCGAGGATGCCGCTGAGGGTGGTCGTACCGCTCTCTGGTTTGGTTTCCGCCACGGCTGAGGGGTGTGTCATAGGGGCTCATCGCACCGGTTCGATGGCCGGTGCCATTCCAGGCAGGTGTCATACGGTGAACTGGGTACCTGGGATTGACCGCCCGGGAGGGTGAGCCGGTCTGGGCGGCCAACGGTGAAAGTAGAGCATCCAGCCGGAGAAAAGTCAAGGCATCAGATGGAATCGATCGGTCGGATCGGTACGGGCCGGCCCCGGACCACCATTTCTCGTAGGCGGCACGTCCTGATACACTATTCGGCTTAGTCCTGAAACATACATGAGGATTGATTCGCCATGAAGGTGATCTGTGATCGTGCGGCACTGCTGGATGCCGTCAATCTCGTCGGCGGGGTCGTTGTTTCGCGCACGCCCACGCCCATCCTGCTCTGCATCAAGCTGAGCGCGAAGGACGGCCTGCTCACCCTCGCGGCCACCGATCTCGAGGTCGGTCTCCGTCTCGGCGTGGATCAGGTCGAGGTGCAGGATGAAGGCGACATCCTGATTCCCTCCGACAAACTCACGCAGATTGTGCGCGCTTCGGATGACTCCACGCTCACCATCGAAGCGGACGGCAACACCGTGCACATTCGCGGCAAGGATGCGCACTTCACGATCTACGGCTACGACCCGAAGGAAGCGCCCGAGGTGCGCGAGTTCGGTGACGCGGCGGTGGACTGCGAAATCGAATCGCACATTCTGCGCGGTTTGATCTCCCGTACGCTCTTTGCCGCCGCCACGGAAACCAGTCGCTACGCGATCAACGGCGTTCTGTTCGACCGGGACGGCAAGAAGCTGCGCATGGTCGCCACGGACGGGCGGCGCCTCGCGCTCGCCAACGGTGACTGCAAGGCGAAGGACGGGAAAATCTCCTGCATCCTGCCCACCAAGGCGCTCAATCTGCTCAACAAGCTGATCGCCGACGAGGACGCCAACGTCCGCGTGTCGGTGGATGACAACCAGGCGATCTTTGCGATCGGCGAGGGCGGCACCGCGGCGATCCTCTCCAGCAACCTCGTCGAAGGGGCGTTTCCGCCCTTTGAAGATGTCATTCCCCGCGATCAGGATAAGAAGGTCAGCTTCGACTCCCACTCACTCTCGAGCGCGATCCGCCGGGCCGCCCTGCTCACCAACGAAGAGTCCAAGGGGGTGCGGCTGAGCTTTCAGAAGGATCAACTCACCCTCACCAGCCGGGCGCCGGAAATGGGCGAAGCGGAGATTCACGTCGATCTGACCGACTACGAAGGCGATCCCGTCGAAATCGGATTCAATCCCGGCTTTATCACCGACGCGCTGAAGGTCGTGGATGGCAAGCAGGTGATCTTCGAGATGAAGGCGGCGAACAAGCCCGGCATCATCCGCACGGGCAATGACTTCACCTACGTCATCATGCCGGTCAACCTTCAGTAACGATCCCCCGATCGGCAGGATGCGATGGAAAGGCACGGAGGCACGGAGGCACGGAGGCACGATGGCACGAAGCGACGAAGCGAC
>SKZB01000212.1 GCA_007127615.1 Phycisphaerales bacterium
GCGACTCCAGATCCGGTATCGCCTCCAGCGCTGCTTCGTAAAACTGGGCGCTGTAGAGATTGCCGAGCGTGTAGGTCGGGAAGTACCCCATGGAGAGCATCGACCAGTGGATGTCCTGCAGACAGCCGCGCCGGTCATCCGGCACGTCCAGGTTCAGGTACTCCCGGTAACGCTCATTCCAGGCCTCGGGCAGATCGGCAATCGAAAGGTCACCGTTCATCATCGCCCGCTCGAGCTCGAAGCGGATCATGATGTGCATGTTGTACGTCGCTTCGTCGGCTTCAACGCGAATGTAGTCCGGCCGGACGATGTTTGCGCCCGCATACACTTCGTCCGGTGAAAGCGCCTGCGCTGCCGAGCCAAAGTATTCGTTCAGCTTCGGATAGAGCCAGCTCCAGAACGCCCGGCTGCGGCCGACCTGGTTCTCCCACATGCGGCTCTGGCTTTCGTGAATGCCCAGTGATGTCGAATGACCCATGGGCGTCCCCGCGTGCTCGGAGAGCAGTCCCTGCTCGTAGATGCCGTGACCCGCTTCGTGCATGGTCGACCCGAGCGCATCGTTGACGTTGTTCTCATGAAAGCGCGTCGTGAGCCGAACATCGCCGGGATGCGTCCCGCTGCAGAAGGGATGGGTCGATTCGTCGAGTCGGCCGCGGTTGAAATCAAACCCGATGGCCCCCGCCACGAACTCGACGAACTTTTTCTGCTGATCCTTTGGCAGGGTCAGTTCGTTGAACGCATTGCTCGGCTGAGATTCACTGCCCATGAGTTGATCAAGCAGTCCCTTGAGCTCCTCGCGAAGCGGCGCGAAGACTTCGGCGACCCCGGCCGCGGTACAACCCGGCTCGTAATCTTCCGCGAGCGCATCCCACGGCTCACCGCCATCCGCCCAGCCGTAGCATTCCGCCTTGCGCTTCAGAAGATCAAGCCCTTTCTCCAGAAACGGCTGAAAGTGCTTGAAGTCATCTTTCTTTCGCGCTTCCGCCCAGGCGTGCTGGCCCCGGCTGGCGAGGGCGGCTTCCTCTTCGACGAGCGAACCGGGAAGCTTCGTCTGCCGGTCGTACTGACGCCGCCATTCGCGCACGTTGACCGCCTCCGGCGAAAGCGGATCGGAGACGAGAGCGTCGTCCTGCTCACACGTCGCGATCAGATCACCGACGTCCGGCGCGGTCATCATTTCGTGGTACATCCGGGCCAGCAGTGAAATCTGGTCGCTGCGGAACTCGATGCCGCCTTCGGGCATCATGACTTCGCGGTCCCAGCTCAAGAGTGACGCGCTGCTGCCGAGCAGATGCGCTTCCCGGGCGCGGCGTTTGAGATCGCGGTAGGCCTCACGAGCCCCGGCATCGGAAGCGGCCGGCGCGGACGCGGCGGATTGACTCATTATGAAATCCTTTCGTCACTGGACGGACATGGTCTGATCACGGTGATCGTGCCGCCATGATAGCCCGAAGGCAAGGATCTCTGGGTGGGCCCCTCATGAAAAACGCATCCACCCGATTGACGGGCGGATGCGCTGCAGGTTGGTTACTACGAACACAACCGGATTCCGATTTAGTTGATGGCGACCGGGATCAGTCGCCCATGACTTCCTTCAGGTATTCAACCACCGCCTTCGCACGATCATCGCTGCGGCGCTCCGCGAGTTCCACGGCACTGTGTCCGTCACCGTCGGTAGCTTCGAGGTCCGCTCCCGCTTCGACGATTGACCTGATCAGATCAACATTCACGACGGAGGTGTTCGCCGCCCAGAGCAGGGCCGTTTTGCCGCTGTTATCGCGTGCTTCAAGGTCCGCGCCGTGTTCGATCAACGCCATGACGTTCGCATGACGTCCGGTCCGAATGGCGTGCATGATCGGCGTGGCGCCCTGGGCAAAGTCGGCTGAATTCACGTCCGCGCCTGCTTCAACGAGAATGTGAACCGCTTCGGCCTGCCCGAACCCGGCCGCCATCGTGAGCGGGGTGAAGCCCGTGGTATCGCCGACCACATCGATCCGCGCGCCGTGATCGAGCAATAAACGGATCGAATCCGGATCGCTGAAACCGGCGGCCCAGGAAAGCGCGGTGTTGCCCATGGCTCGATCGCGAGCGTCAACGTCGACGCCGGTATCAAGAATCATCTGCAGCGCGTCACGGTTCTTCGACTGGGCGGCGGACATCAGAACAGTGCGGCCGACGCGATCGGAGGCGTGGGGATCCGCGCCGGCGTCGAGCAGGGCGCGCATGATTTCAACGTGGCCTTGTCGAGCGGCGATTCCCAGCAGTGTCATGCCCGCCTGATCGGTCGTTTCGACGTCGATACCCGATTCGAGTTCCACGAGGAAGGCATCGGTACGGCCCTGCTGAACCATGGTGGGAAGATTCGCTGCACCGCGCCGCGAATCGTCGCCACGTGAGCTCGGCCGTTCCCGGGACAACGGGTCATCAGCGGAGGCCCCGCGGGATGCGGAGCGATCATCCGCCGGGATGCGGACCGTGCCGGTCACCATCGAAGTCTTCGGATGATCCACATAGAAGAGAACGCGGCGGGAGCGATTGTGCTCTTCCCACTGGTCCCAAGAAATTTCCAGTTCGTACTCGGACTGCGGCTCGTCGGTGGCGAAATCCCGCGCGATCGGGGGATGCATGGACGTGATGCGGAAGGGTTCACCATCGGCAGACCGAATTTTCACCGTTTCGTTCCGCGAATCGCCGGGCGTCAGCACACTCGGCTCAAGCGTCACGAACGCGATGGCCTGACCACGGACCGTCATCTGAAGTGGATCCTGCTCTTCAAACATGAAAGTGACGGTCTTGCTGAGGACTTCGGTTCGGGCGCTGGCGCGAAGACTCACTTCGACCTCGACCGACTCGCCCGGCTGAATCGCCTGGCCGGTGGGGACGTTCGCTACGGTGCAGCCGCACGAAGTCCGCGAAGTGCTCACGGTCACCGGCCGATCGCTGACGTTTCGCAGCGTGACGGTGCCGGACCTCGACGAGTTCGTCGGAATCTCGCCGAGATCGAGGAGCGAGGGTTCCGCGACGATGAAAACCTGATCGGACTGATCGTCGCTCGTTCGGGACGGTCGTTGATCGCTCGAGCGGGCGCCGCCGGCACGTCGATCATCAGCATCATCGACCTCCTGTTGCCGTTCTCTCGCCCGCTCGGCGGCCTGCCGCAACCGTTCCTCACGGCTCGTTTCATTCTGATCCGAAGCCGTCTCGGCCACGGCCACAGTCTCATCACCATCCGCACAGCCGAGGGCGAAGGTCAATGTCAACGCGCTAAGCGTTACGGTGGACAAGCCAAACAACCTGCATTTCATATTTGGTTCTCCTGATCTGGCTGAGATCTGGCTGAGATCTGGCTGACCCGGGTGGCGGCAGAAAAGTCGTCTGTCCTGCCGCGGGTCGTTCGGGTCGGCGCACATTCTGTTTGGAAAACGATCGGAATCCTGGGCATCCCGTCTCGGCGATCCTTCGACCGATCCATCGGGCGGAATGATCAAAGATCGGGAATGCCAAACGACGAACGAGTCTTGACCGGGAATATTTCAACGATTCGGGGAAAGAAGTTCCATGGTCCCTCCGATCGGGCCCGATAAACCGGATCTCTCCTCCGAACCGCGGGAATCGCCCATCGCACGATCAGGATTGGCGCGGGTCGGCCGGCGGGGCGCTGGATTCAGAAGACGCCGCCGACCTGATCGCCGTTTTCGAATGCTTCGGATCATTCAGCACATCCATGATCAATTCAAGCCGGTTAACCACCAGTTCCATCGACTCCGGCCGATCCTCCGGCCGGATCTGGACGCAATCGAGAATCTGCTTGGAAAGCAGCGGATGGATTGACGACTTCTTCTCGTGGGGCGGCACGGGCATCTCGAGCATCTCGATGTCCACCGCCCCGGAGTAGAGACTGTTGTTTTCATCCTGCGGCGGTAATGCGGTCGGAATCACCTCGCGCAGCAGCACCCAGTACATCGTCGCCCCCAGATTGTAGATGTCCGTCTGGGGCGTGACCGCGTCGCGGTGGGCCTGTTCCGGCGCCATGTAGCCGGGCGTACCCTGAATGCGTTTCTTGACCGTCCCGATCGGGCACGCCTGACCGAGGTCGATGATCTTCACCTCATCGAGTTCTGAAACGAGGATGTTGTTCGGCTTGATATCCGCGTGGACGAAACCGCGGCCGTGCATATGGGCCAGGCCGCGGGCTACCTGCAGGAAGATCTTGATGACCTGAATCTGGTTCTGCGGCAGGCGCGCATCGAGCGTCTGAGCGTCGATGTACTCCATCAGCAACGAAATCGCATGAACCCGAAAGAACTTCCGGTGTCGGATGATCCGGTACACGTGACGAATATTGGGGTGATCGAGCTTCGAGCCGACGGTAAATTCCTGTTGCACCTGATCGAGAAAGCGCTGATCTTTCTCATCGTTCCGGACCACATGTTTGAGCGACCAGACCTGCTTACTCTTGGGGTCCTGGACGGCGTACAACGCCGATGCGGCGCCATCTCCCAGATGCGCCAGCACTCGAAATCCCGCGATGTCATGTCCGTTCCGCATTGAATATCAACCAGCCGCTGCATGAGCACCGATGGAGCGCCGAACCGCCGGAGCACTGTCGCTCAACCTGGCCGGCTTCTGCCTGTTCGTCAAAATCACAGGGCAAACGACGCGCCTCGTTCAGTGTGGGGGGTAGCGCACTCATGGCACCGCCGGGGGGTCTCAGATCGTGGTCTCCCCGTATGAAGAAATGACCAAGGAAGCGTAACCAACCCATGCAACTCGAGCAAATGGGATTTTACGGCAATTGCTCTCTCAGGCGGGAGGTCGGGAAAAATTTTCCCGGACTGGTGACCCGGGGGGAAATCTCACCCGCCACATCGCGATGCAGATGGATCGCTGAGCCCGGCAGATCCAGTTCCCGCTGGAGCCGCTCAAGCAGCATCAGAAGAGCAGCCATCTGTCGATCGGTGAAGGGCTGCTGATTCCCGTTGCCGACCAGACAGATTCCGATGGAATGCTGGTTATGGTGGGCGGCGTCCGCGCCGACGGTATGCACGCCCGGCAGTTGCTCGTCCCAGCGGTACCCGATGTGGATCACGCCGTCGCCGAGCCCGTTGCCGTTGCCGATCACGAAGTGGTACCCCAGACCGTCATAGCCGAGGGCCTGGTGACGACGATGGATCGCATCCGGATTCGCCGCGGGCGCCCCGAGGTGATGGATCACAACACCCTCCCACCGCTCCCGGTCCAGCGGCGAGGAGGTCCTGAAGACCATCTCGCGCTCCGGCCGTTCGCCGATCGTTTCCAGCGTGGTCGCCAGATAGCCCTGGGAGGTCCCTGCGCCGTCACTCAACGCCAGCACGCCGCAGACCAGCGTGAGGGCGGCGGTGAAACTGATCCAGACCACACCGGTGCGGCGTGAGATCGGCTTCGTTCGGGATGGTGTGGCGTTGCGTGTGGACACGATTGACAAACAGCTCCCCAGCATAATGCATCTATCGGATCGCGCGCGGAAAAATCCTTGACCACTTTTCCAAAAACGTAGATTTTCCGATCCACCTGCACCGATGGCTGCTATCGGACCCGTTGCAGAACCGGCCCGATCAACGCGGCGCGAGCCGCGCCCGCAACGCCGGCTGCGGATTGCCGAAGACATCCGGCTCTTCCAGCGGCACCGCCTGACCGCGCATCTGCCGGTGTGATTCGAACTGTGTCCGGGGCGCCTCTTTCGGAAAGAGTGCCTGTTGGCAGCCGCCCAGTCCCAGCGGAACGACCAGCCAGATCATGACGACCAACGAAAGCAGGAATGCTCGACCCATGCGGGGCAGTGTATCGGCTGGCCGCCCGCGGTCCAACCGGATCCGCCACACGAAACGACCGATCACCGCTCGGGGCGGACCTCGTTCGATCGATCGAGATCACGACTTCCCCTCCCGCCCTCCGGTCCGGCGCGTTCACGACGTTCACCTCGGCCGATCCTCAACCGAACCACGCGCTCGTCCACCATCACCCGGCGGGTCAGCGCATCGTCGAACTCAACGCGGATCGCCAGAGAATCGTTCGGCCCGAAAACGTGACGCTGTACCCCGTCGGCACGATCCTCCGGCTCGCCCAGCGGAATCCGGAAGCTGTAGTGCGTCCCCATGAAGCCCGACCGGTAGGCACCACGCACCGCTTCGGCGTCGAAGGACCGATCCACCATGATCGGTGCACTCTCCTCGCCCACCTCGCCGGCCATCCGGATGCCGCGCACGCTCAGGCGGCCCAGCAGGTTCACAAACCGGTCCCGTCCGTCGCGGCTGGTCACGTGCAGCACCAGTTCGTCCGGCTGACCGTCCCCGCTGCGATCGCGCAGATGGGAGTACCGCTCCACTTCGATGCGAACCACGTGCGGAATCTGTTCTCTGATCTCGGGATCAAGATCGCTGCGATCGACCCGCCGCAGTTCGGCCTCGAGTTCCCGGAGCCGCCGCTCCAGCCGTTCGTTGGTTTCTTCGAGCTGCATCACCTCGGCGCGCAGACGGTCATTTTCGTTGCGGAAGTCCCGCGGCCCGCAGCCGACGGCATTCAGCAGCACGACGGCCAGCAGTCCGGCGAGGACGATCAGTGCGGGAAGATTGACCTCGTGCTTCGGCACCATGACACGCGAATCCTAGCCGTGATCGCCGATCGCCGCCGACGGTCATGGCATTTCCCGTCTTCAGCCTGCCCGTCAAGCGTGCAGGAATCCGCATCGTGCGGCCGCTATCATCGTGATTCAGATGCAGGAGCGCTACGACATCATCGTGATCGGCGGCGGCCACGCCGGCACCGAGGCGGTCTGGGCCGCCTCGTCCATCCTCGCCGCGCGCGGCGGGCGGGGCCGCGCTGCGCTGATCACGATGGATCCCGCCCGGATCGGCCAGATGTCCTGCAATCCCGCCATCGGCGGGCTCGGCAAGGGTCAGATGGTCCGCGAAATCGACGCCCTCGGCGGAATCATGGCGCTGGCGATCGACGCGACCGGCATCATGTTCAAGATGCTGAACACGTCCAAAGGGGCCGCCGTGCGCGGCCCGCGGGCCC
>SKZB01000496.1 GCA_007127615.1 Phycisphaerales bacterium
ATGGGCCAGTAGGGCCCGGCTCAGGCGGGCATCGTCCTCGGCGTGAATGTCGCGGCTGGCCTCGAGCCTCTTCGCGCTGTAATCCGCGGCTTCTTCAAACTCACCGCGCTCCAGCAGCATGGCGATCAACTGTTCCAACCAGGCCAGTGTTTCTTCCGAATGGTCGCCGAAGATGTGACGATGGATATCGAGCACTTCTCGTAGATATGCTTCTGCTCTTTCGTTTTGCCCGAGTTGCTGGAGCAGGCGCGCCATAAATTGCATCGAGTCGCGCGTCAACGGGTGACCGCTTCCGAGGGTCTGACTTCGTGCCGCCAACACTTCACGGTAGTAGGGCTTCGCCTCTTCGAGCCGTCCCTGACGCCAACGCAAAGTGCCAAGATTATTGATGGACCTTAATATATCCGGGTGGAAGTCACCCAACACGCGCCTGCGCGCCTCCAGTGACTCAATCAGATACGGCTCCGCCTCCTCGTGCCTCCCCTGCCCACTGAGGAACGCGCCCAGATTGCTGAGCGACTGCAATGTGTCGGGATGGTCATCGCCGAGCACCGCCCGTCTCTTTTCCAGCACCTTCCGTCCGAAGGATTCGGCATCATCGACCCTTCCCATCCGATACATCAGCGTACTGAGATTGTTCAGAATCATCAGTGTCGAGGGATGATTGTCGCCAAGCGTTTGACGATGTCCGTCCAGCGCTTTGTGAACATACGGCTCCGCTTCATCGAGTCTGTCCTGACGCTGTAGCAACACGCCCATGCTGTTGATTGAACTCAGCGTATCTTCGTGATCGTCACCAAGGATGTGTCGCCGATTCTCAATCGCCTCGGCAAGCCAATGTTCCGCCTCATCGTATCGGCCGAGCTTGCGCAACAACGCCCCCTTATCATGCATGGAGGTGATGGTATCGGGATGATCGTCGCCGAGCTCGCGCTGCCGTATCTTCAGAGCCCGCATCTGCACCGACATGGCCTTCTGCAGCAATCCGATACTGTCGAGTGAATGCGCGATGGTCCGCAGCAACCGTGCCTTCACGAGTGGCTGGTCGGAAAACTGCGCATCCACGGCGGCGATCGCGCGATCAAAGATGCTCTGATCCAGCGTCTCAAGCGCGACATCCGTAAAGTTGACGCCGGTGAGAGCAGCATCCAGTTCATCCAATGCCAACGCAACTTCGTCGTCCGTCAGACCGCGGTTCTGGAGATAGGTGTGTCGCTGTTCGAGAATGTCGCGCCGCATGTCGGCACCCATGACATCGGTTTCGATATCCGCGAGCTGAGTCTCCTGAAACTGGGTCACCAGTTCGAGTTCATCGGCCCGGCGCTCCGCTTGCGCCTCTGCCTCACGAGCGCGATCCGTTTCCTGCTCGGCCCTTTCTCGCTGCGCTGCTTCGGCGAGGCGCAGTTCCTCCGCCTGCATATAGAGCATCGTCATACCCGCCAGCCCACCGCTAAACACAAAAAACAGACCCGCCAGCATCACGGCCACGGCTTTATTGCGCTTCACAAATTTGCCGCAGTGGTAGATGGCACTCGGCGGCCGCGCTGCAATCGGTTCGTGCCGCTGGTAGCGGCGCAGGTCGTCGGCCAACTCCCGCGCGGAGCTGAACCGGCGAGATGGCTCTTTTTCCAGGGCGGTTTGGATGATCGTTTCCAGATCGCCCTTCAGCGCAGGATGAATTGAACCCGGCCGCACAGGTTGCTGTTCACGCACCACGCGCATCGCCTGATCGATCCGCAGACCGGCGAGGTCAAACGGCACGCGCTCACAGAGCAATTCGTACAACACCACACCCAGCGAATACACATCACTGCGCGCGTCGATGTCATCGGTGTGGCCGGTGCACTGCTCGGGATTCATGTAGGCAAGGGTGCCGATGATGCGGCCCGCATCGGTGTGCTGCGTGGTCATCGCCAGATCCGCATCGGTCGCCCGTGCGACACCGAAGTCGATGACCTTCGGCTCGCCTCGCGCGTTGACAAGAATATTCTGCGGCTTCAGGTCACGGTGTATGATCCCCTTCTGATGACCGTCGTGCACCGCTTCACAGACGCGAATGAATAAATCCAATCGTTCCGCTAATGTGAGCTGATTCGACGTGGCGTACTCCGTCAGCGGTTGTGCGTCGGCGATGTACTCCATCGCGAAGTACGGCACGCCGCCGGTGCCATCGTCATGCACATCGGCTTCGTAGATCTGCGCAATGTTCGGATGCTGCAGTTTGGCGAGGATCTCGACTTCGTAGCGGAATCGTCGCAGCGCGGATCGGGACACCAGGCCGCGCCGCATCAACTTCAGGGCAACGGGACGACGCGGCTGATCCTGTTCCGCCTCAAAGACGACCGCCATCCCCCCGGCCCCGAGAACGCGCCGGATGCGATACCGGCCGATGCGCTGCCCGACAAACCGAGTGGTCAGTTCACGCGCTGCCGCGAGCGGCGCACCATCGTCACCAGCATAGAAGAGCGGAGTTTCGAGAAATCGCAACCGCTCATCACGAACCCCGAGCAGCGCTTCAACTTCAGCGCGAAGATTCTGGTCCTCACCGCACGCTTCCGAGAGGTATATTGTCTGTTCTTCGGGCGCCAATTGCTGTGCGCGCTCGATCAGGGTCTCGATTTGTTCCTCACGTTGGTCACTCATGCGCCCTCCCTCGATCCCGCACGTCCATCGTGACTGTCCAAGAGCAGTGAGAGTCTTCTCCGTGCCACCTCCCATTTCCGTTCGATCGTTCGCGTCGTCACACCGACAACCTCGGCAATCTCCGCGTTGGTCAACCCACCGAAGTAACGCATCTCGATGATCTCGACCTTGACGGGATCGACTTCCGCCAGATGAATCATCGCTTCCTCCAGCGCGAGGAGGTCGATGGTGTTGTCTTCGATGATCAGCGTGAAACCGGTCAATGAGATGCGCTCGTGGGCACCCTCCCGTTTCTGACAGTTTCGCGCCCGGGCGTGCTCGATCAGGACGCGCCGCATTTCACGGGCGGCAAGGCGGAAGAAGTGCAGACGGTTCTGATACTCCACCGACGTGTCGGTGGCGATGAGACGCAGGCACGCTTCGTTCACCACCGCTGTCGGCTGCAGCGTGTGTCCAGTGCGTTCCTGATTCATCATGACCCGCGCGAGGTCGCGCAACTGCTCATAGACGACCGGCAGAAGTTCCTTGTGGGCGCAGGAATCGCCCTCGCGGGCCCGATCCAGCAGTCGATTGAACGTCGCTTCCCTGGTCATGGCGAGACTGGCCCTCACGCGCCTCTCCATACAAAACTCAAACGAATTTAATCGCAAACTTCTCTGTCGGTACTTTCGGCTCGCTGTCGCATGGACCTGATGAAGCCGGAATAAGCGGCGCAAAAAACAGCGCAGTTGCGGGATGAAGGACGCACTTCATCCGTCGTTTGCGGACCCGTACGCAACCGGTGCACACGATTGGTCCGTCACCATGACATGGTAGCCCGGCACAAAACGGAGTTTCAAATGATTTCAAGAGCAATTCAGTCCGAAATCGTCGCAAGATCCATCTCGATGCTGTTCCCGCTTCTGATCTTGTTCTGGCCGGGTCTTCCGGCCGTCGCGAAAGATACGATCGTTCTTCACGTCCCATCGGATCACCCGACGATTCAGCAGGCGATTGATGCCGCGCCGCTCGTCGATGCCGTGATCATCGTCGCGCCCGGCACCTACCATGAAGCGATCGACACCAGCAACAAGAACGTGCACCTGCGCAGCAGTGACGGGCCGGAGGCCACGACCATCGACGCGAGCGGTCTGGAATCCAGCGCGGTCATGCTCACCAGCGGAAAGATTCCGGAAGCAACCGTTGAAGGGTTCACGATCACGGGGGGCCAAGGGTCGATTGTCCACGGAACTGACGTCGGCGGCGGGGGCGTGCTCGTCGATCAAGTCGACGCCACAATCATCGACTGCATCATCGTCAACAATTCGGCGGACGTCGGCGGAGGCCTCTGGAACGCCGGAGGAACTCTGACGGTTGAAGACAGCGTTATCAAGAGCAACACCGCCGACACCGGCGGCGGCGTATTCCATGCCTCACCCATGGGCACCATCACCGGCACGACCATCGCCGACAACGGCGCCGACCAGGGAGGCGGCGTGTACGTGCTTCAGTCACACTTCATCATGGTCGGCGATTCGTTTTTCTGCGGCAACGACCCCGATGACATTGGCGGCGGTGGCGCGTGGAAAGACCTTCTCGGAAACGAATTTGTCGACTCGTGTGAAGTGACCTACAACGTGCCGGGAGATTTCGCGGGTATTCAGGACGCCATCGACGCGACCCCGCTCGTGGGCGCGGAAATCATCGTCGCCCCCGGCACGTACAACCAGCCGATCAATACGAACGGCAAAGCGGTCCATCTGAGAAGCGAAGAAGGGCCGGAGCACACGATCATTGACGCGAGCGGCTTCAATACCCATGCCATTACGGTCTGGAGCGGCGAAGGGCCGGACACCATCATCGAGGGGTTCACCGTCACCGGCGGCAATCCATCGGGCAGCGGCGGCGGTCTGGTCGTCCTCTCATCAAGCCCCACCGTGATTGACTGTGTCTTCGAAAACAACGCTTCGGGTCTCAATGGCGGAGGCATCCGCATTTCGGCCGTCCTCGGCGAAGCTCATGTTGAATTCCTTGGTAACACAGTGATCAAAAGCAACACGGCGGTCGGATTCGGCGGAGGACTGTCGGTAGATCAAGGCGCCTGTGTCGAAATATTCGGGGAACTGCACGTCGAGGATAACACCACCGAGTTCGGTGGCGGCGGCATCGCCCTGGTAGACAGTGATGTCACCTTTCCCGGTGATTCCTTCATCACCAACAACTCCGCAGAAGTCGGTGGCGGCATCGCCATCTCGGGTGGCACGACTGAGTTTCCCGGCGACACCTTTGTTGAACTCAATGAAGCCGAATTCGGCGGCGGGGTCGCTGTCCTCGGCGGTAACATCAACTTCCCCGGCGACAGTTTCATCACCAACAACACCGCCGACACCGGTGGCGGCATCGCTATCGAAGACGGCACGATCGAGTTCCCCGGCGACTCCTTCGTTGACAACAATGAAGCGGTCTTCGGCGGCGGGATTCATGTCGGTGAGGACGGCACCGTCGCGATGCACGACCTGACGGGATTTTCGACCATCATGAACAACATCGCAACGCAGGGCGGTGGGCTCTATAACGAAGGCGAAGCGCTCATCGAGGATGGGCTCTTCGAGAACAATCAGGCCAATGCCGGCGGCGGCGTGTACAACGCGAACGGTGGCACGCTTTCGGTGCATGAGATGGAATTCATCGGCAATTCGTCCGGAGATGATTCGACGTTGCTCACCGCGACCGGCGGCGCGATTGCAAGCGATGATGAGGCCACCACTGAAGTCGAGAACAGCGTCTTCTGTCTCAACACGCCGGATGACATCACCGGACCGTGGAACGATCTCGGCGGCAACACTTTCAGTGCCTCGGCGGACCTGAACTGTGACGGCGTTGTCGACGTCTTCGACCTGCTCATCCTGCTCGAGAACTGGGGCACCTGTTCCGACCCTGCCGACTGCCCCGCCGACCTGAACGGCGACAGTGTGATCGACGTCTTCGACCTGCTCCTGCTGCTGGAGAACTGGGGCTGAGACGGCAAGGAGAGAAAGAGAGAGAAGTGTGTTGAGCATGAAGCGCGCGTTTCAGCGAGCGATTGAACTGACGCTTGCTCCGCTCGCCGAATGGCTCATACGAAACCACCATCGATGTTGAAGAAGACAAGGAGCGCTTTATGAGACTAAAACGATTCATATCTGGTATCGCTATTGTCGGTCTCGCCACGGCCATGTTGAGCGGATTGAGCATGGCGGCCGGAGATCGAGTCGATTCACATGATGCCGCGGCATCAGCAGACTCTGACCCGGCTGAAACCCGCGCCGAGCGTGCTGGTGCACCGCCCACCGGCAATGCCGGCGGTTCACTCGCCGGCGCGGCGTGCCCGGGTGACCTCGAGGACACTGGGACCGTTGACGTCTTCGATCTGTTGGCGCTGCTCGATGCGTGGGGACCGTGCGGCGACCCGTCGGACTGTCCGGCGGACCTGACCGGCTCCGGCGTGGTTGATGTGTTCGATCTGCTGGAACTGCTGGACAACTGGGGAGAGTGTCCGGACGATCCCCCGAACCCATTAAGCTGCGAGGGAACGTGCGGCTTCGAGGCGCCCGGCGGCTGCTGGTGCGATGAGGCGTGCATCAACTTCGGCGACTGCTGTGATGATGCCTGCGACCTTTGCGAGCTTGACAACTGCGAGGACTCGTGCTTCGGTAACTGCGGCAGCGCCGCCCCCGGCGGTTGCTGGTGCGATGAGGCATGCCTCGATTTCAACGATTGCTGCGATGACGCCTGCGATTACTGTGATCACTGCCCCACGGCGGAAGGCGAAGATCCGGACAATTGCATCTGGCTCCCGGACGACGCGTGGATCACGGAGAGCGGTGATCTGACGGGACTGATCGCCTCGGGCATCAATTCCGATTGCGACGCCAACGACAACGAAGACTTCTGGTTCTGCTGGGAACCGGTTCTCACCACCTGGCCCACCGTCTTTGCGAGAATGGAATCGGCGGAGGGGTTCACCCCCACCCTCCAGCTCTTCGTCGATGACGTGACCAATCAGTTCATCCCGATCATCGCCCCGCTTACCCCCTGCACCACCGGGACCGGAATCCAGAATGAACTGTTGATTCCGACCTCGACACTCGAAGAACATGAGGTGATCTACATACGCATCAGCGGCGTCAACGACGGTGATGGTGAGTTCACGTTCCGAATGGAACCGATCATCAACTGACCTCGTTGTCGAACAATTGATGACCCCTACTCAAAAGCGCCCCGAACGACATCGTCGTTCGGGGCGCTTTGGTTTGTGTCTTTCTCACCAGAATCCGATCGTTTCGTTCAGAAAGCGAAGATGGCGTCGAACACCTTGGAGA
>SKZB01000230.1 GCA_007127615.1 Phycisphaerales bacterium
CACGAGGAAGCCGAAGGACTGCCCCAGCATGCCGACGATATCCCACCGCCAGATAAAGTACCCCAGCAGCATGCTGGCACCGGCGATGCTGCACCACCAGAAGGCGGGGGGCACCACCGACTGACCCTTCCGTTCGCTGGCGATCCACTGCAGGCCCATGCGGCAGAAAAACATGAACTGCCCGCCGAGGCCGAGCCCGACCCACGCCGCCTCCCAGCCGTGATTGATATTGAGCAGGCGCATCCAACCGGGTGTGGCCTCGGCGCTCTCCGCCAATAACAACAAGTCGAACATGGTTCAGGTTCCCGCTGGTTCTCGATCCGAATCGGCCTCTTGCCGGGCCGGCGCGGTCGATGGAGGTTTCCGGGGCGAGGGCATCAGTTCGGTCGCGTCGATCTGAGATCGGCGCGACCGCATCCAGCGGACCGCGAGGCAGTCGATCAGACCGGGCAGCGCGCGGTTCCAGATGCCGTACTTGGCCTTGCCGGCGGTGCGCGGGCGGTGTTTGACCGGCACTTCGATCACGTGGTAACCCATATGGTGCGAGAGGATCGGAATGAACCGGTGCATGCCCCGACACTCAAGCGGAAGCGATTGCGCGACCTCCCGCCGCAGGACGCGAAGCCCACAGCCGGTGTCGCGGACCGGATCATGGAGCAGCCAGTGCCGAAAGTATCGTCCGACCCTTGAACTGATTCGCCGGACAATCGTGTCACGTCGAAGGTGAGATCGATCACCCTGGACAAGATCCGCGTGCTGTTGCCGCATGGCCTCGAGCATCGCTCCGATGTCGGCCGGATCGTCCTGCAGGTCCGCGTCCATGGTGACGATCAGCGACCCCCGCGCCCGCCGAATCCCTTCCCGGAGGGCGGCGGACTTTCCCTCCCGTGCATTCGCCGGGTCCGGCGCGATCGACACGACACGCAGTTCGGACACTTTCTTCATCAGTGCCCGCAGCAGGTCCAAGCTCCCATCCGTGGAACGGTCATCGACGATGATGAGCTCGAAGGACAAGCTCAACTCGCCCACCACGCGGAAAACTTCGGAGACCATCGACTCCAGATTCTCCACTTCGTCTTGTGCCGCCGCCACGATCGAAAGCTCGGGCGCGGAACGCGCGCTCGTGGCGGAGGAAGCATCGGACATCATCGACGCATCATAACTCAAGTCATCCTTCACCGGCTGCGGAAACCGAATCTGATCACGGCGCACGGTCGAGTGCAATTCGACCTTCCCCACGCTTATTGACCGGCTCCGAGACGACGATCGGCTCATCGACCCGGTCCGCGTTGTCGATGAACCACACGCCGGATTTGATGAGCTCAGGATCGGCCCAATCCGGCTGAACGCGGTTCAGCAGGGTGGCGATGATCTCACTCCGATCCTGCAGAAACACGATCGGCTCGTCGGGCCCGACCCGCGACCGGACTTCGCGCGCAAAGGCCAGGTTGTGTTCACCAAACTGATTTTCGGCGGCGGTGGAAAGAGTCCACCAGTAGACGCCGAGCCCGATGGTGACGAAAAGGCCGGCCACGGCCAGCGGGATCGGTCGGATGCGGTACGGATGCGGTCCGCGAAGCAGGAACCACGCCGCCATCGCCGCCCCGGCCGAATAGGCGGGCGAGATATAGCGCGGGATTTTTCCGGTCGAGCAACTGAAGAAGATCACCACGATGAACACCCAGAGAATCGCGGGGGCGAGCGGGTGCTTCATCCACCGGCGGAACGGGACCACGAACAGGACGGCCACGGCGAAGATCGACCACGGCAGATACCGCGCGACGAAGTAACCCGGCATGTGCCAGAACTCGGCGAGAATCTGCAGCGTGCCGCCCTCGACCACGCGGTCCACCAGTTCATCGCCCAGCAACACCGCGCGGACGTGGACCGGATCAACGACGTACGCCGCCCCGATCCAGGCTCCGATCGGCATCACCGACAGGGGCACTCCCCACCACCAGCCGGTCTGATTCAACAGCGCCCACCGGCCGTAGATCAACTTCGAGGCCAGTACAAGATAGATCAGCCCCAACGCGGCGGGCGGCCCCTTGGCGATCGCGGCGAGACTGACGCTGAGCCAGAATCCCAGCGCGAGAAGAAAAATCGCACTCCCGCGCTTGCCCGATGCGGCGCGCGAAAGCAGCAGACTGGCCGAAACCCAGGAAGCGCAGACCAGCGCCATGCTGATCATCTCCGGCCGGGCAATGTAGATCTGCTTGAAAAGCGGATAACCGGCCAGCAGCAGAATGCCGGAGACCACGCCGACCGAGGCCGGCCCGGGCAGTGAACTCGAATCCGTTTCGGCGTGAAACGATCCCGGTTCCGGCGCCCGATCACTGCGGTCGGTGAGCATCCATCGGGTCATGAAGATGCACAGCCAGAGGGTGAACAGACCGGCAAGAACCGACGGCAGCTTCATCACCCATTCGTACCACTCACCGACGATGAGATAAACAGGAACGTCGAGCCAGTTATAAAGGAGCGGCTTGGTGGCCGGTTCGCCCGCATCACTCCGGGGAAGGATCCAACGCCCGTTCTCAACGATGTCCACCGTGTAGGCGATCGTTTTGTGCTGGGTCTTCTCAACCAGATCGCTCGGAGAAGTCATCCGCAAGCCCAGTCCGATGACCACGGTCAATCCGAGAAGGAACCAGAGCTTTCGATCCAGACGGGAGGATGGCGTGATGGACATGAGGCGCTGCGGATTCGAAAGAACCTGATCATGCAATGGGGCGACCTGATCCGGGACAGATCCGGGCCGGATCCGGGGCGAATCCGGGGCGAATCCGGGGGAATCAGGGGGGCAGGAGTATATCACGCATCCATCGGGATCGAGCGCAACGGCAGGGCGATCACCTACAATGATCCGGCCATGACTCCCCGCTCGAAATCATCCGCCCCCACTTCTCCGCGAGTTGTGATCGATATGACCCAGGATGCCCGCGACGAATCGGAGCCCGACACCCCCTCACAAATGTCCCCCGACACGACCCGCACCCGCGCCATCCTGATCACCGGCGCGGGCGGTGAAATCGGCCACGGGCTGATTCAGGCGCTGCAGGAAGCGGGCCAGCAGAACATTCTGGCGGTCGATCTGAATCCGCTCGATTCGTCCGTCGCCTCGCGCTGCCGGGAGACGGCCGTGGCCGACATTCGCGATGAAGCGGCGATGGCGCGGCTGTTCGCATCCTGCGAAATCGAAACGGTCTACCACCTCGCGGCGCTACTCAGCTCAACCGCGGAGAAACGGCCCTTCGATGCCCACGACATTAACGTCAACGGCACCGTCACCCTGATGCGTCTGGCGCGTGAGCATGCCTCACAGCGCAACTCTCGCGTGCGGTTTCTTTTCCCGAGCACCATCGCGGTGTACGGACTTCCGGATCTGCCCACGAAGAACCGCGCCGAACCGGTGCGTGAGGATCAGTTCCTGCAGCCGATCACGATGTACGGATGCAACAAACTCTACTGCGAGCAGATCGGGCGGTATCTGACGTGGCGCGATCGTGAAGCAGACGGCGGACTGGACTTCCGCGCGATTCGTTTTCCCGGCATCCTGAGCGCGGAGACGACCCCGACCGGCGGAACGAGCGACTTTGCGCCGCTCATGATTCACCATGCCGCCCGGGGCGAGCGGTACGCCTCGTTCGTCGATGCGGACCGGACGATTCCGTTCGTGACCATGCCGGATGCGATTCGCGCCATCGGGCAACTCGCAGCAGCCGATGCCAAACGGCTTTCACAGACGGTGTACAACGTCGGCGCGTTCAGTCCGAGCGCGGGTGACTTTGCCGAGAAGACCCGCGCCTACTTTCCGGAGGCGGACATTGTCTTCGACTCCGTCGCCGCACGGCAGAACATCGTCGATTCCTGGCCGGCCCGGGTCGATGACCGCGCCGCACGGAACGACTGGGGCTACCGGCCTCAGCATGATTTTGACGCGGCCTTCGGGTCGTATCTCATCCCCGGTATTCAGCGTGCGATCGGTTCGATGTGACGGCGGTCCTGATGGCGGTCCGGCGTGATGAGCCTCCCGGCGCGGTTCGGGAAGACTCGGCGCGGATCGATTCTTCAGCGCCGGGCTCGTCTCCCGGGTCATCGGTCTCGCGGTCGATCCGAATGATCTCCATCCGGCCCGCCGCTACAATACCGCTCCGCTCAAGGAGAAACGACCATGTCCACCGCCAACGTTGCCGGCAGCGATGTTTTTCCCAATCGTGCCCGGGAGATCCTGACCCATCTCGAAGAGACGGGGCAGATCAAACACCTGCAGATGATCGAGGGGCCGATGGACGCCACCGTGCGGCTGCGCGACGCCGGCGAGGTCGTCTGCCTCTGCTCGAATAACTACCTCGGTCTCGCCAATCACCCCGAGGTCAAACAGGCCGGCATCGATGCGATCGAAAAGTACGGCGCGGGAACGGCCTCGGTGCGGTTCATCTGCGGTACGTTCACGCCGCACGAGACGCTGGAGAAGCGCCTTGCGACGTTCTACGGCATGGAAGCGGCGTACACCTTCACCAGTTGCTGGAACGCCAACGAAGCGATCTTCCCCACGCTCTGCGAGCCGGAGGACATGATCATCTCCGATGAATTGAATCACGCTTCGATCATCGATGCCATTCGGCTCACGACGAACATCAGGAAGGGCATTCAGAAGGGCGTCTACAGACACAACGACCTGGCCGACCTGCGCGAGAAACTGCGAACCGCGCGGGAAGAGAAGAACGTGACCGGCGCGATCTGGGTGGTGACCGACGGCGTGTTCTCGATGGAGGGCGATATCGCCGACCTGCCGAAGATGCGCGAAATCTGCGATGAATTCGGCGCGCTGCTCGTCGTGGATGACTCGCACGGCACGGGCGTGATGGGCGAGACCGGCCGCGGCACCCACGAGTATTACCACATGGCCGGGGAGAAAATCGACTTTCTCACCGGCACACTCGGCAAGGCGCTCGGCGGCGGCGCGGGGGGATACGTCGTCGGTCGCCGGGAGGGAATTGACCTGATGGTCCAGCGCGGCCGGCCGACGTTGTTCTCCAACGCGCTCCCCGCCACCGTGGCCGCGAGCGCCGACAAGGCGATCGAGATTCTCATGAACGAGCCGCAGCGCATGCAGAAGCTGCGCGACAACGTCGCCTACGCCCGCAGGGGGATCAAGGACGTCGGATTCGATGTGCTCGAATCGCCGACGGCGATCTGCCCGATCATCGTCAACGACACGGCCCGCGCGATCGCGATGAGCAAACAACTGCTGGAGATGGGCGTCTTCGTGATCGGTTTCGGTTACCCCGTCGTGCCGGAGGGCGAAGCGCGCTTGCGCGTCCAGATCAGTGCGGCCCACGAAGAGGCGCATCTGGATCAGTTGTTCGATGCGCTGAAGAAGTTGAAGGCCTCCGCGTGAGCGCGGACGGAGAGATCGACCGGCCACCGGTCTGATCCGCGGCGGCGCACCGGCCGCGTCAACCTCCGGCCACACCCGGCCACACCCGGGCGGCCCGGCGGAAAACTCGCGGATCACGGCGCGTCGTTCAGCAGAAGCTCAAGCCGCGCCCGGGTCCGCGCATTCAGTTGCTTCCGGTCAAACCGGAGCTGCTCGATGAGATGGTTCTCTTTCCCCACCTTTCGAAACCTCCGAATCCTCTCTTCACTGGCCTCGTCCTCATCGCTTCTCTCCGACTGCGCCAGTGTCCGCTGGCGGCTCGCCTCCTTCAACGCGATCATGTTCTCACGAATCGCGCGGTACTCTGCCGGATAACTCAATGCGAGTTCACGCAGTCGGTGCCGGGTTGAGCCGGAGAGATTCTTCCGGGCGACCGCACTTCGCACAAGATCGTGAACCGCATCGGGATCATGCAGAAAGTCGGGGTAGAGCGCGTCCATGAAAGCATCCCGGAGTCTTCTCCCACGCTCTTCGGAAAGCCGGCCGATGAGTTCGTTCATCGTCTCAAGATTGAGTTCGTCCAGGCGACGGCCGATCCGAGCGATCTCGCGGGGATCATCCTCAAGTGACGAAGCGTCGTCCGGAATCGCCACCTCGAGGCCGCGATGGACTCGATCCTGCGCCGCCCCACGCCGCCGGTCCTGGAGGCGAATCATCCGCACACTCCGGCGATACATCTCCGCGGCCGCGGCGTTCAGCTCCGTTTCGTAGCTGTGGATCACAGCGCTCACTTCGGGCTTCGCAAATAGCGCCGCATCGTCGTCTGCAATCACCGCCAGCAGGTCGAGCGGCGGCTCGACGCCCGAGTACAGATGGACGTTACGATCCAGAACGGCGAAGTGCACCATGCGGGTCCGCATCGCTTCGATTCTCTCGACCGCCGCCGCATCCAGCCCGCTCTCACGGAGCTGCCGAAAGAACGCTGCGTCCACTTCCCGCAATCGGTCAACGTAATTCCGTTGCACATCGTGGATTCGCTGCACTTCCGTTTGACCGGCGGGAGGTTGCGCATGACTCAGATCAAACGGCAGGGCCGCGTGCGCTTCGTTCCGAATTTCGCGATGTGCTTCGCGGTAGCTCCGGTACGCCGATCGCAGGCGCTCATCCCCCGCGTGGGGCAGCGCCACGATGCGGGCAAACCGTTCGAGATCCTGCGCGCTGATGCTCCCGGGCAGAACCCAGCGGGTCGACCAGGCCATCATCCGCGCCTCATCCGACTCTTCAAGAATCTGCCGGTTGATCAGGCGACGTAACTCACGAACGCGATCTTCGCCCAGCGCGCGTTGCAGCCGCTTTTCAACGATTTCCCGGTACCCCTCGAGCTGGCCGGACAGCGCACGCCGTCCACCGAGATACGCTTCGTGCGCGGGACCGGAAAAGGGCACGACCGGCCGGGAGGCCTCGAACTTCATACGGGCGTCGATCTGCTTTTCGCGCAGCGCTTCGATCTGATTCGCAAACTCCTCTGCGATCGGCTGCACGCGCGACCGCTCGTGTTCGGTGAGATCCTCAGCATCGAGAACACGCGTCA
>SKZB01000258.1 GCA_007127615.1 Phycisphaerales bacterium
GGATCGAAGGCGCCGGGGAATTGATTTCCATCGCCATCTTCACCGGTAACGAACATCTCCGCGGGAAGCGTCGCTTCCGAGCCGAGGTAGGAGTTGAAATCCTGGGTGTAGCTCGCGCCGACTCCGCCGCCGGCCAGAATCGGCTCCACCACCAGATTGTTGATGCCGAGCCCGCTGCGCGGGTTACCGCTCTCGCCACCGTCGAGGTTGGAGTACTGCCACCGCAGAAATCCGGTCTGGCCGGCCCCGATCGGGGCGAAACCGAGGTCCACCAGATCGATGGTCACGCTGACTTCGACACGGTTGGCGGGCAGGGAGCCGTCGACCGGCGCACCGGGACCGCCGGGGCCGAGCGGGTTGTCGGTTGAGACGATGTCGTCGATTGAACCGAATCCCGAGGTGCCATCGTTGTACTTCAGGCGGATCCGATTCGCGCGCTGGCCGTGGTACCAGCATTCCACATCGTAGCTGACGTTGAAGCCGACCACGGTATCACCGGTGTCGTTCATGAATTCGTAGAAAAGACGTGAGTTTCGGAGGTCGGTTTCGCCGCGTTCACGAATCCCGAAGGAATTGCCGGTTTCACCGTTGGTGTACGCGGTGAATCCTTCGCCCCAGGTCGGGCTGGAGACATTGCTCGTCGTCGTTTCGACGTACTGCGAATCGAAAGTGTTGATGTTGATCCAGTTGCCGCCGGGCAGCGTGAAATCAACGTTCGTATCGAGGCCGCCCTCGGAGGTGTTGTTCTCGATGAACGTGATGATCGTACCCGCCGGGATGTCGGCCCAGAAAGGATCATCGGTCAGGATGATCTGCCCGTCCGTGTTGTCCCGCACTTCCGCCCATTCGAGCACCCAGCCGCGCATATCGACATCATCCACCGCAACCAGTTCGAACCAGTTTCCGCCGTTGCCCATGACCCGGCCGAAGAAGGTGTCCTCGGCGAAACCGCCATCTTCATCACCGTTCTCATCGCCACCGTTGAGGAATCGATCTTCGCGAACGGCGTTGTACTCGTTGAGAACGACGCGGCTGCAGGGGCATTCATCGAACGTCCACGTGCGCAGGTCGCTGAAATCCTGGTACTTGCGGCAGATGACCACCGGGTTGAAACCCACGGTGGTGGTCCAGCGGTTCGGCTGGTTGAACGTGCTCGAGTTTCCGTCGTCGTAGTCCGAGATGGTGACACTGCGCGACGGGTCGGCGATCAGCTCACCGACTTCGCGGCTGTTGATGCCGCCGCCGACCCAACCGGGAAGATTCTCTCCGATGGGGGCTTGAATCAGGTTGCCGTCTGCATCCCGGATGCTTCCCTGCCAGTCATCGTTGCCGACCGTGAAATTGCCCGGTCCATCGCCATCCACATTCGTGACGGTCGTGACGTACTTCGCATCAAAGCTGTTGATGTTGATCCACCAGTCTCCGTTGCAGGGATCGAAGGAGACATCGGTATCCAGGCCTCCCTCTTCGCTGGTTTTCTCAGTGATGGTGATGATGGTTCCCGCCCGGAGGTTGGCCCAGATCGGATCATCCGTAAACGTGATGATGCCCTGCTCAACATTCGGATTCCCGAACCAGATGTTTTCGCCGTTGGTATCGTTGTTACCGACTTCCGCCCAGAAGATCTGCCAGCCGCGGATATCGAGATGGTCCTCGGTCACCACGTATTCCAGCCAGTCGCCTCCGTTGCCCAGAACGCGGCCGAAGAAGGTGTCATCATCGTCGGCGCAGATCTCGCCGGCCGGTCCTTCGCAGGCCGGATCGCTCGGATTTCCGAGCCACTTCTGACTGCCGACCGCGTTCCATTCATTCAGGATAAGTCCCGAGCCGAGAGACACCGTCGCGAACATGAATGTTCCGATCGTCCCGGCACACAGGGTGAGCTTTGAGATTGCCATAGGGTTGTTTCCTTCTCAGACTGATTCGACTGATGAGCGGAACCCGCAGAAGCGGACCGGCGGGGTGAAGATCTGGATCCCTGCGGCCACTGAAGACCACAGCGGGCCATTGGAACGCCCCAACAAAAATTTTCTGCGAGGTTCCCGTGAAATTAACTTGTCTTTTTGGTGAGTTTCGGGTTGATGCAGCGCGGCCCCACGGGGCACTCCCGTGAGGCCGCACACAATGCATCCTGATCTCAATCAATCGCGCGATCACTGAAACTTCTTCGGTAATCATGACTGACGACGACGGCCGGCACCCACGAGGCCCGCCAGGCCGAGCAGTGCGAACGCGCCCGGCGCGGGAACCGCGGTGATCGAGATGTTGTTCAGCGCGAGACCGCTGCGCAGGCCGCCGCTGTCGCCGGCCGCGTTGGAGTACTGCCAGCGGAAGAACGCGGTCTCGCCGTCCGCCAGCGGGCCGAAGCCGAGAGCGACCAGATCGACGAACACGGAAACTTCTTCGCGGTTCTCGGCGAGCGAACCGTCCACGAACTGACCGCTCCCGCCGGCGCCGAGCGGATTGACGGTCGAGGTCAGATCGTCAATGTTGCTGAAGCCACTGGTGTCGGTGTTGTACTTCATCCGAATCCGGTTGGCGCGCTGACCGTGGAACCAGACCTCGACGTCGTAGCTCACGTTGAACCCGGTGATCTCCTGTCCGGTATTGTTGGTGAACTCGAAGAAAAGCCGGGAGTCGCGAAGGTCGGTCTGGCCGCGTTCACGGATGCCGAATGAGTTGCCGCTGGTGCCGTTGGTAAACGCGGTGAAACCCTCACCCCACGTCGGGCTGGAGGTGTCGGTCAGACTGCTCACACCGGTGAAGGGATTGAACGGGCCGGGGTACTGATCGCCCGCGCCATTCTCGCCCGTCACGAACATATGAGCGGGCATGGTGGCTTCGGTGCCCAGGTAACTGTTGAAATCTTCGGAATACGTCTCTCCAATTGAATTGAACGAATAGCTGCTGGCGATGGCCGCCGAGGCCAGACCCATCGCACCGCTCGCGGCCACGATCATGATTGCTTTCTGCATCCTGTACTCCTTGTCTCCAATAAGTGAACTGTGGTGAAATAGAAACTGACCCTCGGTCAGTCCGCCGGGAAGATACGCCACCGATATCCAGCTTCGGCGATGCTCCCATGAAGATTGCGTGCCGATGCGTACACGTTGCGTTCAGCGGCTCCTTCGCCGGAATCCGGCGGTCCGCACGACCTCGCCGTAGGCGGCGACCACCGCCCGAAGCTCGCGCTTTTCAACGTCGAACAGACCGATCTGATCCGGCACTTCTGCCCCCATCATGAGCAAGACGAGCGACGCGGTTCCGGATTCAACCGGCGCTGCGCGAAACAGCAGGTGCTCCATTTCGTGTGTTTCCACACCCAGGGCGCCCGTGGAAGCGAGCTGCGACACGTCCAGGAGATGAAGCATTCGGCCCGGATGAAATGTCCGAATGAGCCCCTCCGGTCCGCGGCGCTTCATCTTCCCGGCCGGGGTCGCCACCACCAGGCCGAGGCGATCAAAATAGATCGGCGTCTCCAGGCCGTGCCGCATCGCAGCGCGCGCGATGACTTCGCGTTTCTTCAGATCGATGACGGCTCCCCCACCGGCTTCACCGGAGTTGAGCGCGAGCACGAACTCCCGGCCCTCCCGTTCGAAATGGACAAAGCGGTCGGGAAATGCGTGACCCCACGATTCATCCACCGCCGTGGTCACATATCTCAGATTCGACCATCGGCCTTCCCGCAGAGCGTCCAGATCCGCCAGCGCCGCACCGCCGTACAGATCCAGCGAGACGAAAAAGGTGTTGGTCTGCGGCGAGAGATGAATCACTTCCGGGTTCGGCCCCGTTTCACGCGGAACGTCTGCGTAGTGAAGCTCCGGCCGGTTGCGCGGCAGATGCAGATCGTGCACGGTTTCGAGTTCCGGCAGGCTCACGATGACCACGCGGCTGCCCCGGTGCCGCCCGCTGCGACTGTCCTTCTGAAACGACATGATCGCCCGCTCACCGCAGGGCAGGACGAGAACGTCTTCCGTCTTGTGTCCGGAAGGCGAGAGATCACGGCGAGCGTTCCAGCGGGCGAGGATGGTCGGCTCTTCCAGATCGACCGTGATCACGTTGCCGGAACTGCCACCGATGATCGCCTTCGTTCCGAAGGTTCGAATCTCGTCCGGCTCGGTCAAGAACCTCAGCGATTCGGTCGTGGGCGGGTCGTGCTGCAGGTTCGTGATGAAGAGATTGTGCCGCCCGCTCTCTTCACTGGCCATGATGACGTATCGGCCGCAGTCGGTGATCGCGAGCTTGCGCGGATTTCGGCACCCGGCACTCGAGAAGAGGACCTCGTGCCCGCCCGCCTCGCCGGTTTCCGAATCGATGATCAGTCGGGCGAGTCCGCCCCGTTCACCGTCGTGGAACGTGTAGTAGAGATCCACCGCCGTCGCCGGCCGAACCAGCATCAGGCACCCGAGCAGAACGATCGCAATTGTGCGGTGAATCTGAAAACGACGGCTCATGCGCAATGACTCCTCACCACCCCGGCGGACCATCGCCGACTTCGGCGTGCCGTTGGGCAGAAACCGCAGGAGTCTCTTCACCGTTCGTCAGGTTTCTGCCACCTTCTGGTTTGGTTTTGGTGATGATGGAGACTCGACCGAAGGATCTGCGGCGAGAATGTGCGCCGTGCGACCTGAACCGAATCAATGCGCCGCGCACACAATCTCACCGTAGATTGCGGTGGTGACCGCGACGATCACATCATCTCCGGCGGTGCGAGCCGCTGATCCCGCCTCTGAAGAACCGGCGTACCTCGCGTGCCGCGGGGTGCACAAGTCGTTCGGCACGACGACGGTCGTCCGCGGCATCGATCTATCGCTCTCGCGTGGTGAGTGCGTCGCCCTGCTCGGACCGTCCGGATGCGGCAAGAGCACGCTGCTCAACATGATCGCGGGCATTCTCGAAGTCGATCGTGGCGTCATCACCTGCGACGGCGTCACCATGGATGACCCGACGCGCGGCGTGCGCCTGCCGATGCAGAAGCGGCACTTCGCGCTCGTCTTTCAGGACTTCTCGCTCTGGCCGCACATGACCGTGCGCGAGAACGTCGCCTTCGGCCTGCGCATGCGGGGTATCCGCGGCCGGAAACGCCGGGAACGGACCGATCGCGCGCTCGAGCGTGTACAGATGGGCGGGTACGCCAGGCGGCAACCCGCGGAACTTTCCGGCGGGCAGCAGCAGCGGGTCGCCATCGCCCGCGCCATGGCCGTGGAGCCGCGCGTGCTGCTTCTCGATGAGCCGCTCAGTGCGCTCGATGCCCGGCTGCGGGAAGAGCTGCGCGATGAGCTCTCCGACCTGATTCGCGATCTGAACATGACGACCATTTTCGTCACGCACGATCAGATCGAAGCGCTGACCATGGCCGACCGGATCGCCGTGATGAACGACGGCGTGATCGAGCAGATCGGTTCACCCCAGGAGATCTACACCCGGCCGCAGACGGCATACGTCGCTCAGTTCGTGGGGATTTCGACTCTGGTCCCGTACGAAGTGCGTGATGGACTGGTATTCATCGGAGGCGTGCAACTGGCCGTAAACAACTTGCCCGGAAGGCCGAGCGGCCGATGCATGGTGCGGCGTGAGGCGATTATCGTTCACGCCCCGGATCGAAGTGCGCCCGCGCCGGTTGCGGATGCGGGCGCGAAGCACGAGGGGCATCTCAGCATCAATGCCGTGTGTACCCAAGCGCGATATCTGGGTGGTACTTACGACATCACGGCACGCGATCAGGCCGGCGCGCACTGGCGGGGCCTCGCGCGGGAACCGATCCGCGCCGGAGAGGCGGTCCGGCTCACATTTTCGGTGGAGGCGCTTTGTTTTCTCGCGCGATGAGGTCATTGATCCAACCGGCCACGTTGATCACCCTGCTCACCGGGTTGCTCATCACCTGGGGTGGCTGCCATCGCACGTCCGACGATGGTGGCGTCCTGGTGGTCTATTCCGCCGGCCCGCGCGGTCTGGCGGAGGCAATCTGCGAAGCGTTTTCGGATGAGACCGGCACGCGGGTTGAACTGTTCAGCGCCACTTCCGGTCAGATCATGGCGAAACTGGAGGCGGAGAAGTACAACCCGCGCGCGGATGTGGTCGTCCTCGCCAGCCAGTTCGGTGCGGAGTGGCTCAAACGCGAGAACCGTCTGCTCGCGTACGTCCCGGCGGCCATCGAAACCACGCACCCTGACTGGCATGATCCGGAGGGTTTCTACCACGCGACTTCCGCCGCGGCGGTCGGAATCGCGGTGCACGCGGACTTCTACCACGATGAACTGGAATGGACGGATTTTTTCACCGGCCGCTTTCCCGGCCGCGCGATCATGCCCGCGCCGTCACGTTCGGGATCGAGCGCGGACTTCGTCTTGACGTATCTGCTCGCCCACGCCGAGCCGGGATGGGCCGACTTCAGCGGGGCACGCTCACATGGACTGGAAATCGCCGGCGCGAACAGCCAGGCGATCACGAATCTGCTCATCGGCTCGCACCAGGCGGTGTTCGGGGCGGTGGATTACCTTGTTTTCCGTGAGATCGCGCGCGGCGAACCGATCGTGATGCACCTTCCGGATTCCGGGGCCGCGCTCGTGCGGCGGCCGATCGCGATTTCGTCGACCACCCGCGTGCCGGATCTCGCGAAGTCATTTGTGGACTTCTATTTCGATCAATCAGCGCAGAACGAGATTGCCTCGCGCCACCTGCTTCCCGCCCGAGGGGATGTCGCCGTGAGCGAGGTGCGGAGGGGGAGACCGCTGCCGCGCGAGCTGGTTGCCGACATGGATGATGCCATGGCGCACCAACGGACGATCCTGAGGCGGTTTCAGTATGAGATTGAGCGTGCGGTCATTCCGCCCCGTTCCGAATCGAACCAAACGCCGGCGCGGGGAGCGGTGCCGTGAGGATCGCGCTGGTTCGCCAACTCGATCGCTGGCCATTGCTCGTCGGCCTGGCGGTGCTGATCGTCCTGGTCGCGTATCCGGCCGCGCTGCTCA
>SKZB01000285.1 GCA_007127615.1 Phycisphaerales bacterium
ACGACGCTGCGGTGCCCTTCGAGCACTCGCCGCGCGTGGCCGGTGGAGAGATCAACGACAATCAGCGCCGCATCCGGGCCGTTGGCGGGATCGGCGATGTAGATCGTGTTGTGCGTGGTGTCCACCGCGAGATCATTGACGAACGCGCCTTCCTTCGGCGTGATCGGCGGCGGCAGATGAACCACGCGCATGAGTCGGTCCCGGCGCGAATCCCAGCCGACGAGCTTCGGGGTGATACCGCTCCGCATGCCGTTATCCAGCATCCAGACGATCCCCATCGTGTCGGATTGAATGCCAAGCACGCTGTCGAGCGTCAGTCGGTCCCCGACCGCTCCTCCGACCGCCCACGCCTCATTGGGATACGGGGTCATCTCGCCGTCACGAGAGACTTTGACGACCCTCGCTTCGGTCTCGTAGAACTGGTGCAGACTCACGATCACATCGCCCGCCGGGGTTACGGTCAGATTGCCCGGCCCCTGCGGCAGTTTGGCGAACACTTCAAAATCATCATCACCGGCCGCAATCATCGACCCCGCACCGGCAACGACGGCCGCGATCAGCATCGTTCGCATCATGATCTTCACCCCTTCTGCCTGGATTAAGAAACGTGAAATGAACCCGACTGCTCACACTCCGACTCATTCCACGAACAGAATATCGAGCAATCGCTGCTGGGCGCTCTCGTACCGGTCGATCGAATCGATCAGCTGTCCCCGCAGCCGCTCCGCCAGCTCCGGATCGGCCTCGATCTGCTCCGAGTACTGATCCAGCACGCGGTGAACGGACGTCGATGCGGCCTTGAGGTTCGATGAGGCCATCGCAAAGGATCGCGCGGCGTCGTACAGAAGTTCGTGCTCGATTTCCTGCGGCGAAGGACGGTACAGCACCTTCCACGGCGCGCGGCGAATCTCGATCAACGCGAGTTTGAGCTGCTGGGAAGCGAGGTTGGCGTTGCCGAGCGCGTCGGTCACGTCCGTCGCCCAGATTTCGTAATCGCGCTGCACGCGGTTGATCACATGAATCGCTTCATCCAACCCCGATTGACCACGATCCAGCAGGGCGTGCACGCGATCAATCGTCTCGTTCCGCACCCGCTCGGTGACTTCCTCCACGTTCTCCATCGACGCCTTGATGTGCGGCCGATTCTCATCGACGACCTCGCGCAGGTCGCCGATCAAGGCATGACCATCATCGAGCGCGGCGTTGAACGTGTCCGTGGAAGCATCGATGCGATCGGTGAAGTCCACCGCCCAGTCCATGACGTGATTGACGCGGGCCGACCAGTACGGCCAGTCTTCGTCTCGAATTCGTGCCACCAGTTCGCGGGCATCCTCGGTCGTCACGCCGACATTCTCCAGGATCGGCACGATGCGCTCATCGTACTCGTCGGGGATGGTCCTCAGAAACCGGGAGAGATCCTGCACATTGACCACAATCTCATCGAATCGATCGGCGTTGTCCGACCCGAGCAGACTGGTGATCATCCCCGCCGCGACCCGGCCGTCCAGGTGCCGGTCGTCCGGCAGCGGTTCGTCACTCGATCCGACCGACGTGATGTTCAGCCAGCCCTCCGCACCGATGAGCGGGCCGGCGACGTAGATCCGCGCATTGCCGTACAGTCGAACCGACTCATCCAATGAAAACCGGACCTTGATCGCGCGCAACGATCCCTGATCGAACTCGGGCTCCACGGACGTGACCGTTCCCATGGAAAGTCCGCCCACGCGCACGTCCGACCCGCGGTTGACGTTGTTCACGCCGGATTCAACCGGGAAGCTCACGCTGTAGGATTCCGTGGTGCGCATGAGTTGGTCGCCGATGTCGGAGACCAGATACGTCACGATCAGACCGAGCACGATGGCGAAGGTCATGAAGAGTCCCATACGGACATTGTTTCGCATTCGTTCCTGGGCGCCGGCCATGCCAACTCCTTTTCATCCGAATCGACGATCCGGTCCGCGGATCGCCCGGGGGACGGTGATCCAGCTTCTACACCACTCGTGTTGCTTCGACCGACGGTGCACGATCGGAGGGCCCGCCCGCCGAACCCAGCAGATCCTCCGCGTAACCCGTCGCCGCCTTTCTTCGCGTGATCGGTCCCTCGGCATCGCCCCGCAGAAACTGCCGGATCAACTGTTGGGTCTCATCGAGCCCTTCGGCGCGATCCTTCGGCGTATCACGCAACCGCTCGTATTCCGCCCGCGTGTCCACCATGATCATGCGGCCCTTGTCCAGCATGGCCATGCGATCCGCGATCGTGAACGCGGAATCCATCTCGTGGGTGACCACTACGCTCGTCACCCCGAGCTTCTGCGTCAGATCAATGATCAGTCGATCAATCTCCGCACTCGTCACCGGGTCAAGCCCGGCGGAGGGTTCATCGTAGAAGAGGATCTTCGGATCCAGCGCGAGCGCGCGGGCCAGCCCGGCGCGTTTCTTCATGCCGCCGGAGATCTGCGCGGGGTACTTCTCCGCATGTTCGCGGAGTCCGACCTGCTCGAGCTTGATCTTGACCATGATTTCGATCGTCGATGCATCCAGCGTGGTGTGCTCCTGCAAGGGGAGCGCGACGTTCTCCGCGATCGTCATCGACTGAAAGAGCGCGCCGGACTGAAAAAGGATGCCGAACTGTTTGCGCACGCCGTTCAATCCGGTTTCGTCGAGTTCGGCGAGATTGCGGCCGAACAGTTTGACCGTCCCCTCTTCCGGCCGAAGCGCGCCGATCATGCACCGCAGCATGGTTGATTTGCCGGAACCCGACCCGCCCATGATGATCATGGTTTCGCCCGGCATGATGCCGAGGTTGATGCCGTTGAGCACCGTCGTGTCCCCGAACCTCTTGACCAGGTTCTCGATCAGGATGACCGGTTCAGGTGTCGTCATCGTTGCCTTCGTGTTCGTCGGGGTGAAGATCAAGACCGTGATGAGGATCCGCGCGGTGCGAATCTTCTTCGGGCTCACGAATCCGAACGGGCGGCGTGGCGTCCGGCGGAAACGCCAGATTCCCCGCAATGGGGTCCATGATAATCACCGACTTCCAGTACGGACGGGGAAACCAACCCTCCTCAAACAGCGCGAACTCGACCTCGGCTTCGCGCGGCCCCGTCTCGAACTCGAAGATATACGGAATGAACGGCTCCAATCGTCCCGGCTCCGGCTCATCCGCCTGCACCGTCTCGTTCTGCTGAATGCTCAGCAACAGGCCGTACCGCTGGATCATCTCCCGGATGAACGCGGCGATCTCATCGTTGCCCGCCTCGGCGGCGGGTCCGACGAACCCCGCGCGAAACGTGCGGTAGTCCCCCTGCTGCGCGGCGGCGAACTCGCGGGCGGGACCGCTCAGCATCGGCCGCCGGATATTGTCATTCCACCAGAACACCGCGACGATCCAGCCGAAAGTCGCGATCACCCCGATCAGAATGGCGGTGACCGCCATGCCGGTGCCGCCGGTCCCCGGCCGGGCGCGAACCTCCGCGATCGCGCGGAGCCCGAGCAGCGGGCCGAGCAGTGTGGCCAGCGGGCAGAAAACGATCACGCTGCACAACAGCGCGCCGAAGGCCCACGGCGTGGTGCGCACGGGCCGTGCTTCGGCATGGTCAGTCGTGGGTCTCACATCGCTCATGATGTTTCGTCGGGATCAACCTCTACTTCGGCAGGCGTTTCGTTCTCCTCATCCGCACCGGGTGGGAACACGATGTCGCCGCGTGCCGGATCGATGAGACGCATCCAGCGGAAAACGGGATCCCCCCGGGGACGCTGATCGTCTTCCTTCATGACGAATTCAACTTCAATCTCGGCGCGATCGAAAATCAGCATCAAGTAGGCGGGAATCTCGCCATCCTCCTCGACGCGCATCGCGAACGATTCCAGATCTTCAAAGTATGCGCCCCAATCCAGATTCGCACTCTGAAGCTCGCCGTATCGGTCACGAAGTTCCTCGAGAAACGCTTCGGTCTCCCCTTCACTCGGTGTGGTGAGAAACTGGTTGCGGAATCGATCGGGCTGCCCCGCAAAAGCCTCCTGCAGCGGTGCGGCCGCAATCTGCTCAAACTGACGCAGCCCGCCGATCAGACCGGCCGCGATCAACAGTTGAATGATACTCAGAATCACGCCCAACACGATGCCGGTGATCGCCAACCCACGACCGGTCAGGTGCGACTTGCCGGCCATCGCCACGAGAGAAAGAATCCCGAGCAGCACGCCGATCAGCGGGACCCCCGGCAGGCAGCAGATCAGACTGCAGATCAGGGATGAAACCGCCAGCAGACTCACCCGCGGGGCCTGCGGTTCGTCCCACATCGCCTCGTGGGTCGCATCATATTGTGTCATTGAGCGTGCTCCTCTTTACGAATGGCGTCATGCTACTTCGGAAGCCGCATCATCGCCAGAAAGATCGGGCCGGAGCGCGCTTCATTCGATCAAACCGGCGTGACATTGATCGGGTTGCGCCCGGCCGCGCGGTACACTTTCGTTCGTGATGGACTTCTCCACTGCGCGCGTCACCGTGATGGGGCTCGGCCGCTTCGGCGGCGGGCTGGGCGTAACGCGCTGGCTGGCGGAACGCGGCGCGAAGGTTCTGGTGACCGATCTCGCCCCGGCCGACTCGCTGGGCCGGCCGCTCCGGGAGCTGCAGCCGCTGCTCGATTCCGGCGCCGTGACGATACGGCTGGGCGAACACCGGGCGGAGGATTTCCGCGCCGCGGATCTCATCATCGCCAACCCCGCCGTGCCGCGGCCGTGGGAGAATCCGCACCTGTTTGCGGCGCGGGAGGCGGGCGTCCCGATCACGACCGAGATCCGCCTGCTCATCGAGCGGCTGCCGCGCGAGCGCGTCATCGGCATCACCGGCACGGCGGGCAAGAGTACGACCGCCGCGATGATTCACCACGCTTTCCGCCGCGCGCATCTCCACAGCCATCTCGGCGGGAACATCGGCGGGAGTCTGCTCGCTTCGCTCGAGATGATTCGGCCGGACGACTGGATCGTGCTGGAGCTGTCGAGTTTCATGCTGTGGTGGCTCGGCGCGGGTGTCGGCCATCAAAGCGCAGCCGCGTGGTCGCCCCACATCGCGGTCTTGACCAACCTCTCCGCGAATCATCTGGACTGGCACGGGAGCTTCGAAGATTACGCCGCGGCGAAGGAGAACATCTTCGCCGCCCAGACCGGGAGCGACCACGCCATCCGCGGCGGGGCGCCCGGAGCGTTTTCCGATGATTTTGATAGAAAAATCCCATTGCGCCTTCCCGGAGCGCACAATCAGAGCAACGCGCGGCTCGCGCTCGAAACGGTTCACCGCGCGACGGGCATCTCACCGGCGAAGCTGATCTCCCTGCTCGATGACTTCACCGGTCTGCCGCACCGGCTGCAACTGATCGCCGAGGACGATGGGCGACAGTTCTACAACGATTCAAAGTCGACCACGCCGAACGCCACGGAACTGGCGGTGCGGTCTTTCGAAGATGCCGGCCGCGTGCATCTGATCGCGGGCGGGTACGACAAGGGCAGCGATCTCTCTTCGATTGCGGCGCTGGCTTCAGAGCTGGCGGGGCTCTACACGATCGGCGCGACGGGAAAAAAGCTCGCCGAAGCCGCCGGGGGTGAACCACGCCGCGCGTGGTTTGCCGGCACGCTGGACTGCGCCGTGAAACGGGCGATGAAACGCATGAATGCGGGTGACGTGCTGCTGCTCAGCCCCGGCTGCGCGAGCTGGGATCAGTTCGCCCACTACGAAGAGCGCGGCGAACACTTTGTCTCGCGGGTGCGTGAATCGATGGGACCCGCTCGCCCCACGCGGTCCTGACCGTCAGATGAATTGGCCCAGGAAAATGATAAAGAGAAGCAGGAGCAGGAACAGCGTCAGGAGCGGAATCACCATAACGGTGAGTCCGACGCCCCATCCGTGCGGCATCTTCATGTAACGGCTCGTGGCGAAGGACCACCACACCACGTGCAGCAGAAACAGGATACAGAACCCACTCAGTTGCGCGAACCCGCTCGGAGCGTAATAGTTCCACCACCAATCCCGGATGCCACCGATGATCAGTTCGCCCGCAAGCGCGAGGAGACCGATCAGCAGGAAGAAGAAGATGGCGACCGGAATGAGCCCCAGACCGTACACCGCCGCGCGCCCAATGTGCGCCCAGCGCACCCTGGCCTTTCGCCGCGACAGCGGAAGAAGCGCAAAGCAGGCGGCCGCCGAGACGTGCGCGCAGGCGAAGAGAATGATCGAAAGAACCCCGGGAGCCAGCAGGAGAAGCGAGATGTCCGCCGCGGATTCTCCGGAGCGCCGCCTGCTCTGAGGGTAAGAGAGGAAATCGTAAGCGTGATCGCTGAACGGCAGCACGACGGCATGTAACACGGCATACAGGGCTTGCGGAAACTGAACGGTTAGACCACTCTGCGCATGGTGAACCATGAAGAACACCAGCCCGAGACCGGTTGCGATCGCGATCAACAGGTAACAGAACGGCGCGAGCGCGACCGGATAGAGCAGCAGTCGCCCGGGACGGATCGGATGGTGCATCTGCAGTCCGGACCAGAACGTCCACGGCCGGAAGGTCAGCCCGATGGTGCGCATGGTTCGCCATGGATACGCCCGCCACGTTCCGTACTCGTTGTTCCATCGGGGAACTCTCTCGATGAGAACATCACGCCACTCAAAGCGCAGTCCGCACTCGGTGCAGACGCCTTCCAGCGGGCAGTGTTCGCGCCACGCTTCGATGATGCCGCGCTGCTGGTACCCGCAGCGCGGGCAGCGTGGCTCGTCGACCACGGTCGCATCGGCTCGCTCCGGACTCGTCGCTGCCGGTCGTTTCACCGTCCAACACTTTCCCGGGAAGCGTGCTGAGCGTCAATGGGCACCCCGCCCATCCGCGCCACCACACGGCTGGCGACCG
>SKZB01000056.1 GCA_007127615.1 Phycisphaerales bacterium
TGCCCCCCTACCTGACCGGCCGGCAGATCATCGAGTTCTTCGGCGCGCTGGCCGACGTCGATCGGCGCACCCGAAGAAGGCGGGCCGATGAACTCCTGGAACTGCTCAGCATGACCGAGTGGGCGGGGAAGAGAATCTCGACCTACTCCAAGGGAATGCAGCAGCGGATCGGGCTGGGGCAGGCGCTCGTCAACGATCCGGACCTGGTGGTCCTCGATGAACCCACCGACGGGGTCGATCCCGTCGGCCGCCGCGAGATCCGCGATGTGCTGGTTCGCCTTCGCGAGCAGGGCAAGACGGTCTTCCTGAACAGCCATCTGCTCAGCGAACTGGAGATGGTCTGCAATCGCGTGGCCATTCTCGTTCAGGGGGAGGTGGTCATGCAGGGGACGATCGATGACCTGACCGCCGACAGCCGCCGGTACGAGCTCGTCCTCGCCGGCCCGTCACCCCAATGGGTGAAGAACGAGGCCTCGATCCGCACCGAAGCCCTTCCCGAAAAGCAAACGAAACTGACGCTGCAGGGGGCGGAACCGAAGGCGGTCCAACCGATTCTGGACCGGTTGCGGCAGGATCAGATCACGATCATTTCGATCAAGCCGGTCCGGGAGACGCTGGAGGATCTCTTCATGCGGGCGGTGGTGGATCCGGTCACGGGCCGGACGCTCAAACCCGGCGCGTCGAAATCGCCAAGTCATCGTGCTGCAACACCGACTTCAGCGGCCTTGTCCGATGAAATGAATGTGAAGGGACCGAACGCATGAGAGCCGTCGCCGCGATTCTGCTGGACGCCTACCGCGAGCTGAGTTCGAGAAAGATCTTCTGGATCACGCTGCTTCTCTCGCTCTGCCTGGTCATCGGGTACGCCTGTATCGGATTCACCGAAACGGGCATGTCGTTTCTCTTCGGGCTCTACTCGATTGAGAGCGAGTACTTCAATATCGACTCGCCGCTCTCGGGCGTGCTCTACCGCGGACTCTTCGTTTCGTTCATCGTGTCCATCTGGCTGGCATGGGCCGCAACGATTCTGGCGCTCATTTCGACCGCCAGTATCTTCCCGGATCTGGTGGCCCGTGGTTCGATCGACATGATGCTTTCCAAACCGGTCAGCCGCCTGACGATCCTGTCTGCGAAGTACGCCGCCGGCCTGCTCTTCGCGCTGCTCCAGGTCAGTATCGTCTGCGCCGGCGTATTTCTCGCCATCGGCTGGCGTCTCGGGGAGTGGGACGGGATGATCTTCGTCGCCATTCCCATTGTGGTGATCTTTTTCAGCTATCTCTTCTGCATCAGTGCGGTGATGGGCATCATCACGCGATCCGCGATGACCGCGCTGCTGGTGGCGATCCTCTTCTGGTTCATGCTCTTCAGTATCCAGACCACCGAAAGCATGTTGCTCAGTTTCAAACTGGACAGTCAGGTCGCCATGGAGCGACAGGAAGAAGCCGCCGAACGCACGCGTGCCGCGATCGATGCAATCATGGCCGACGAAGAAGCCGCTGAGAATCAGGCGACACGGCTTGCGCGCCTCAACGTTGACCTTGAGATCGAGGAGGAAGCGGCGGCGGAGAATCGTCGAGCCGTGGAAGCGATCGCCCCCTGGCATCAACGCATTGAAATGCTGCTGACACCTTTGCCGAAAACCGGTCAAACCATCGGTCTGCTCGACCGCTGGCTCGTGCGTGAGGGTGATCTGGGCATGCAGGATATTATGGCCGGCAACTTCCGCCGTGATCAGGACGGCAACATCGTGCCGCGCTACGAGGAAGAGAACGAACCCATGCGGCGATTGACCGAGAAGTACGACTCACAGTCACTCTGGTACGTGATCGGCTCATCCCTGCTGTTCCAGATGTTCATCCTCGGCATCGGCGCGTGGATCTTCATGCGGCGTGACTTCTGAGTGAGCGCTTCTTGAGAAGATCGTTCGCCCGAACGCACTACTTCTTCTTCGGAGGACCGCATTCATCTTCGGCGGTGACGGGCGGCGAGAGCGTCAGTTCCAGTTCGAGCCGCATGTCCCGGCGGCTGGGTTGTTTCATCCGCCACCGGACGCGATCCAGGCCGACGGCAAGATCCGCCAGCATCGACGCGGCCTCGGCAACCTGCTCGGCCTGTCCCGGGGCGGCGATCAACTCCGCCTGTTCCGCCCAACTGCGAAGGTGGTGGCTGATCCGGCCCCCGCGCGCGAACCCCGCGCTCTGCAACTCCTGCACCAACCGGCCCGGCTGAATCCCCTCCCGCTCCAACGCGGAAACCGTACCGCGCAATTCGTTCGGATGCGTCGCGATCACGTAGTACGACCCGTGCGGGCCATCGGCGATCGACCAGTTCAGCGAGACCGAACGCATCAGCGGCAGGTCGTCGGAGAGCCAGATCGTCGCCGGTGACAGATCGATCGACCGCGGCGCCTGCTGACGAAACTCCCGCACTTCGGGCGTCTCGAGTGAAAAGGCATCCCGCCCCAATGACTGAAGCCGATTGATGAACCGAACCATCTGTCGGTCGAACGGCTCCATCGCGTTCTCGCGGGACTTCATCTCGAAACACATCACCAGCGTCGGAATCCGCAGATCGGTCGGCGGATCTTCCTGCCGGCCTTCCGCTTCGCCGATGACCAGCAACCGCCGATCCTTGAGGTTCCTGCGCATTTCGCGGCTCAGCAGCCCTTCGCCGAGTTGCGCCAGCGCGAAGAGTTCGAGTTGTGTCTCGCCGATGTCCAGAGGTTCAACCATGGCGAGCAGGGCATCGTGCTCAAAGGCGGATAACGGTGCGGGATCAATCTCCAGCGCGGTGACCGCGCGGGCAAACGGCGGACGCTCGTAATGTGATCGCTGGGTGATGCGGAGCCTGACACCGTCCAACTCGGCGGTGGCAATCGACCATCCGCCGATGAACGAGCCGTGCTGCAGGAAGACGGAGACATCGCCGGCCGGCAGCTCCTCGCGATGGGTGAACGCCTCGTGACTTTCAAGCGTTCGGTCGGCGCGCCGGGAAAGATTGCGCAGGGTCTCATCCAGCAGGGCGATCTGGTCCACCGGCGCAACGAAGAGTTGCTCACCCCGCCGCGCAAGATGGAGCTGATGATCCTCAAGTTCATACCGCGCCGAGTCATAACGGGGCGCCCGAACCGTCGGGCGGAGCGCACGCAAAAGACGGTTCAGTTCGCGCGACTCAATCGTCAGCACGATCATGCGTTCCGTCCGGCCGCGCGGGTTCCGCCGCTCGGCGAAAGTGGTCCGGCCGCCGAAACACACGCGCGCTAGATTCTCCGGCGAGGTACCGGCCGCGCGCGCCAGATCCCTCCACACCGGACCGATCGCCTCGGCGCTGAGATGCGACTCGGCCCACTTGACAAAGGGCGTCGAGCGCAGCGCATCCAGATGAGCGATCGGGCGTTCGACCTGCACGAAAACGGAGACATCCGCCGGCAGTGCATCGGTGAGGGCGAAGTGTTCCGACGTCGCGCCGGCGTTGCCGCGTTCGGGCCACGCGGCCACTTCCCCTTCAATGGACATCGGTGCCGGTGCCACCGCGACGGCCCGCCACGCCGGGGCGCCGGCGGCAGGTGATCCGACCAGCAGGATCGTCAGCCACATCATTGACCTGATGAAAGCGTCTCGCATCATTGGCTCGTTCGGGGGAAGAAAGTGCGGGCGATTTACACCCAGCGCATCGGGGCAATGGCGGATCGATTGATGGCATCATCCATCAATTCCGTACCGTCATCCTGCGACGGGGATTCATTCGGCCGCCGGAAAGAATCGGGATGCGATTCCGCCGGCAGCTCCAGCGACGGCGTCAACCGCCGCAGGGACCGAAACATCTCGCCCATCCGCTGCTGACTTGACTCCAGATCCTGACCGACCGCGGCCGGCAGGGTCATCTCCAGCGGCCGACGCGCCTCGGGTGAGCTGTTGTGCATGAAAATGCCGATCCCGACCGCCAGGAACCCGGCGAGAACGATGCCGCTGCGCGCAAAGTGGCGCAGGCGGCGATGACGTTGGGCCACGTCGGGCGGGACGGCCATGTAGCCGAGACGCCCCATGACCTTTCGGGTCAGATCCGGCGCTGAATCCGGTCGCTTCAGCTGCGCTTCCAGCCACGTTTCGAGCGGATCCGCGGGAGATTGTTTGGCATCACGACGCTTCACAGCCAGACCTCGGCAACGGACTGATTCAAAGCTTCATCTTCTTCAATGAACTGTTTCATCCGCCGGCGCGCGCGGAAAAGATGGCTCTTGATCGTCCCTTCCGGCATGTCCAGATACGCCGCGATCTCCATGATCGGCCAGGACTGCTGGTGGAACAACAGGATGATTTCCTTCTGCAGCGGCGAAAGCGTGTTCATCGCCTGATCGAGCGTGTCGCGCACGTTCGACATGGACTCTTCACGTTCGAAAACACCCCCGGGCGTGACATCGGGCCCCTGTCGCGCGTCCACCGTATCGTTGTCATAGACCGGCTTGTGCTTCTGGACGGCATTCATGTGCAGCCGTTTGGCGATGGTGAACACCCACGTACTGAAGCGAAAGCGGGAGTCAAAGCGATCCAGATTCTTAAGTACGCGCACAAACGCTTCCTGCGTGATGTCCTCCGCCGCTTCCGGCCGTCCGGTCATCCGGAGCATGAAGGCGTACAGTGGATCCTGATGGGTGCGGATCAGCTTCTCGATGGCGACACCGTCTCCGGTGCGCGCTTTGCGAATCAGGCGATCCTCTTCTGAGCGGGGCAACATGGCCATCGATTGTAGTACCCGCCGTCTCCAAACGCGTTGCAGAATCCCGCCGACCCGCGCCATGGCGATTTTGATCAGGCTTTGTACGGGTCACGGTGCGATTCAGGCCGAACCGGCCGGATCGAGCGCCATCAGGTCGCTGTAACTGGCGCTCACCGGCTCGCCGAGGATCGGCATGAATGCCTCCCGCAGAACCGCGATCTCCTCGTGACACCGCTCGACCGACCGGGTCTTCGAGACCGGGGCCTCAAACTCGATGAAAGTGCCGAGCCGGTTGACCAGATCCAGGTGAATCCGTACGGAATCAAGCATCCATAGCTCGCGGGTCTTTCTCACCCGCAACCATTCGGTCAGACTGTGCGTTCCCCACCGGCGCCGGGCTTCCTCATCGCTGAGAATGCTGAGATTGGTCATGCGCGGTCGTGCTCGATCCGGGCGGTGGTAGAAGATCCACTGTGTCGGCTCGCCGTTCGACTCACGACGCTTGAGCCGGCCATCGGTCAGTCGGAAGTACGTGTCGATCTGCTCGAATCGCCCGGCCTCGACCGCCCCGAGGGTCTGACACTGCCGGCGGGCGGCGGGCAGGTCGCGCAGTTCCGCCTTGAACTCGATGTTCTGCATGGACGCGGACTCCTTCTACCGGAATCATCGGCAAAGGCGTCCGCAAACTCAGTTCGAATCGACAATTTCGCCGGCCGCCGTCTCCGAATTCGCCCGATCTGCCGGCGTCTCAAGCCCGCCGGAGAGAAAACCGTTCAGCGCGAGTTCGACCGCCAGTCGATCGTCCAGCGTTCCCGGAACCCGGGTGATCTCGCCGTTCTCGGCCATCAGAAAGAGCCATTCGCCCTGATGCAGGCCGGCGAAGGCGATCGTGTCGCGTGAGGCAAGATGGACCGGGCCGGCGATCTCCTCGAACTCCATCGGTGCCTCCGTCCCGCCGCCGGTAGACGGGAACGCGCGGGCCGGCCGTCCCTCTTCACGCATCATCATCCGCCAGCGCGGCTGGTCGTAATCACTCCCGCCGACCCGCATCTGCCACCAGTACTGATAGCCCGCCGCGGAAATCCGCTCGCCATCGACGATATGCGGCCGGGGCCAGAGCGTTCCGCCCAGCGCCCACGCAAGCAGGGCGGCCATGACGACGAAGATCGCGGCCTTGATGATCAGACTTCGGAATCCCAGCAGCAGTTGACCCATGGGAGGGCAATTGTAGCCAACCCACCGCGTCTCGCGCATCGGTCCGGAGGCACGGAGGGGCGCGGGAAGGCGTCACGCCGTCGTCACGCGCCGAGCTCCGCCCGCAGCTTCGCTTCATCCCAGACCTCGATCCCGAGTTCGTTGGCCTTCTCGAGTTTCGACCCCGCGTTTTCGCCGGCGATCACCAGATCCGTCTTCTTCGAGACCGAACCGGAGACTTTTGCGCCGAGGGCTTCGAGTCTTTCCGTCAGCTCCGGCCGGGTGTAGCGCTCGAGCGTGCCGGTGAGAACGATCGTCTTGCCCCCAAACGGCGAATCATCTTCTCTCGCCCGCGGTTTCGTACTCGCTTCCCGATAGATCGGACTGGTCAAATCCACACCGATCCGCTTGAGCCGTCCCAACGCTTCGCGGCCCGGAGGCGAGTGGAGAAATGCATGAACCGCCGGAGCGGTTTCCCGGCCCAGCCCCGTCTCCAGCCGATCCTTCGGATCTTCGGGAAAGCCGTACCGGACCGCATCCTTCCTCCCGAGCGCCTTGGGCATGAGCTGCTCGACATCGGCTTCAAGCAAGGCATCAATATCGGGAAAGATACGCGCGAGCTGCTTTGCCGTGGTTGTTCCGAGATGCCGAATGCCCAGCCCGGCCAGCACCCGCGCGAGCCCCCGTGACCGGGCCTCTTCGATGCCCGCGATGAGGTTCTCCACGGACTTCTCCCCCATCCGATCTAGGGCGAGCAGTTGGTCGCGCTTCTCCGGCAGCGTGAAGAGATCGGCGAAGTGTTCGACCAGACCGGCGTCAATCAACTGGTCCACGAGCTTCTCCCCCAGACCGTCGATATCCATCTGATCGCGGCCGACGAACCACTTCAGCTTCTCCCGGAACTGGGCGGGACATTCGGGATTCGTGCAGTAGAGCTTCGGGCCTTCCGGTTCGACCGGTCCACCACAGGCGGGGCACTTCTCCGGCGGATGAATCTTCCGGGCGTTCTTCGGCCGGTCCTGCTCGACGGCGCCGACCACCTGCGGAATGATCTCGCCGGCTTTCTCCACGATGACGGTGTCGCCGATGCGGATGTCCTTGCGGCGGATCTCTTCGATATTGTGCAGCGTGGCGTGCTGAACCGTGGTGCCGGCGATGAAGATCGGCTCCATCGTGGCCCGGGGGGTGAGGGTGCCGCCCTTGCCGACCTGCCAGTCGACCTTGACCAGCTTCGTTCGGCCCTGTTCGGCGGGATACTTGTAGGCGATACACCAGCGCGGCGCCTTGCTGGTCGCGCCGAGCCGGTCCTGCTGATCGAACCGGTCCACACGGATGACCATGCCGTCCACGCCGTATCCGAGCTCACCGCGCTGATCGGCAAACCGCTCGACATGGGCAACGACTTCATCAAACGTCTCGAATCGTTCTACGTCCCGACTGATCGGTACGCCGAGTTCCCGGATGTACCCCAGAAAATCAGAGAACGTTTCGATGTGGTCAAGCCCCGGCGCCAGACCGCGGCCGTGGGCGACGAAGTTGAGACGACGCTCGGCAACAATCTTGGGATCCAGGTTCTTGAGCGTGCCCGCGGTGGCGTTGCGGGCGTTGGCGAACGGCGGCTCGCCGCCCGCTTCCTTCGCCGCGTTGATGCGTTCGAACTCCCGATTGGGCATGAAGATCTCACCGCGCATCTCCAGCACCGCCGGCGGCCCGTCGTTGACGTTCTTGAGAGAGAGCGGAATCGCGCGGATCGCGCGGGCCTTGGCGGTGACATCATCGCCCTTTTCTCCGTCCCCGCGCGTCACGGCGCGAACCAGCCGCCCCGCTTCGTACCGCAGACTGATCGCCACCCCGTCGATCTTCGGATCGCAGACGAAGGCAATCCGGTCACCGTGTGCCTTCTGTTTTTTCGCGCTGCTGAAGAGGTCGTCTGCTTCCTGCTCCCCATGGCCCGCTTGCGAGTCGGCGGGCGCCCCCAACCCCTTCAGAACGCGCTGGTGCCAGGCGCGGAGTTCCGCGGTGGAGTAGGTGTTATCGACCGACTGCATCGGCACGGTGTGCCGCACGGTCTTAAAGCCCGCGATCGGCTGACCGCCGACGCGCTGCGTGGGGCTGCTTTCATCGGCGAGTTCGGGATGGCTGCGTTCCAGGTCTTCGAGTTCCCTGAGCAGCCGGTCGTACTCCGAATCGGGCATGACCGGATCGTTCTCAACGTAGTAGGCGAAATTCGCCTCGTTGAGTCTGCGGCGGAGCTCCCTGATTCGGACGGGTTCATCACGGCGGGCAGCCATGCGCGTAGCGTAGCGAATGTTCTCAGCGCCGGTGCGACCGAAGGTCGCTCGCGCAGTCAGAACGGCGCTTCGAACGCCCCGGGCCAATGCTGAATGCGCGGCTCGCCTTCATCCGGGAGCGTCACCGCCATGACGTCGAACCGGACGGATGCATTCCGGTGCGCCGGCTGCTGCAGCAGCCGCGCGGCCAGCCGCGCGAGACGGAACTGCTTCTTCGGCGAGACGTGCTCCGCGGGATCGGTCGCATCTGAACGGCGCGTCTTGACCTCGACGATGACCAGGGCGGTGACTTTCGGATCGCGTGCGATGAGATCGGCTTCATCGTCCCCCAGGCGATAGTTTCGGTGCAGAATCCGGTAGCCGCGCTGGCGCAGAGAACGCTCTGCGAGCCGTTCGCCCCGCACGCCGAGCGCGAGGTGGTCGGCGACCGACGACGTCCCCGGCCGAAAGCGATTGATCCAGTCCCGGAAGCGCCCCCACGGCATCAGGACCCCGGCGGCGCGTATCTCCGCATCGCAATCTCAAGCAGTTTGCGCATCATGGTCTCGCGTTCGTCAAACACGCCTCGCTCAAAGAGGTGCCGTGAGTACCGCTCCATCTCTTCGTTGTACCGCTGGTTCCGCAAGCGCGCCCGAAGCGACCGCTGGACATCGGGATCGTAAATGTCCTGGCCCGCCGGCTGCTCGTAGTCGGCGATATGCAGCCACCACGTTGAACTTCCGAGTGCGACCGGCTGCGTGGTTTCGCCGACCCCGAGTCCGACGAGCTGCCGGCGGACCGATTCGGCGAGCGCAATGCCTTCGATCCCCTCATCTTCGACCTCGAATGTCTGCCACGCCCCGCCGTCCTCTTCTCCGACATCCGTGGCGATCTGCGCGAACGGTTCGCCCCGGTCAATGCGGCGCTGAACCTCCTCGATCAGGGCCGCATCGCGCTCCGTATGGAGACGGATCCGCGCGATGGAGATCGTGGCGGGCGGGTTGAATTCGTGGAATCGCCGCTGGTACTCCCGTTCGATATCCCGCCAGGAGACGGTGATGCGCGGTTCGATCCGCCTTCGCTGAAGTTCCTGAAGCAGCGCAACGTCCCGGCGGGCATCGAGAAACTCGCTGACCGTCATTCCTTCCATTTCCGCCAGCCGCCGTTCCGCCGCCGACCGCGTGCCGCCGAACTCCGCGATCGTCTCTTCCTGCCAGTAGCGCATCATGGCGAAAAGCCCCTGACGTTGTTCTTCGGTCAGTTGCGATTCGGCTTCGGCCAGAAAGAGCTCGTTGAGAAGCAGGTTCTGCAAATGCTGCCCGATGATCTGCGCCGCCTGCTGCTCGAAATCGCGCGGCGTGAGTTGATCCGCCATGGCCACCAGACGGTCCTCAATCGGCAGGAAAAATTCGTCCGCGAAGATCGGCCGGCCGTTCACCTGACCGACCAGACTTTCCACGACGATCCGGCGGTTGTCGCGATCCGAACCACCCGCGGCAATCGCATCCGCAACCGCCGCGGCACGACGGCGATCATCTTCCTCCGGATCCGAAGCCGCCCCAAGTTCAATCGGCATCGAGGTCGGCCGATCGGCTTGCTCGTCCGGGCGCGTCACCGTCGAAGCCGGTTCGTCCGTCTCTTCCGTCGAAGTGTGTCCGGCGACGGGATCCGGCGCCGCCGCGGCACCGGACCGGGAGAACTCCGCGAGACTGACGCTCCGCGCCGCGCCGGCACCGCTGCTCTGGCATCCGGTGAGAAGAATCGCGATGGACAGGCCGGCCGAAGCCAGGGCCAGGTGTGATCCACAGTAGATTGTGCAGGCGACCATCCGTTGCGGCATTGATGAAAACCTCCAAGCTTCGTGTCTCGACACGCGATTGTAGCCGAATTCTGCCCTATACTGCTGACTATCGACCAATCAGAGACAGAATGTCCGTCATCCGTAAGGAGCACCATGTCACAAGACGACGAGAAGCCCAAACTGCACATCGATTCCGACTGGAAGGCCGAGGCCCAGAAGGAGAAGGAACGCCTCGCCGAGAAGGAGAAGTCCCAGAGTTCGCCGTCCGATCAGGGGGGCCGGGATGGCGAGCGCGGGCTGCCCGATGCGAACTTCCGCACGCTGATGAGCATGCTCGCTTCGCAGGCGATCATGGGACTCGGCGCGATGCCCGATGAGAAATCCGGCGGGGTCATGATCGACCTCGAAGGCGCCCGCTTCAGTATCGATCTGCTGGCCGTCCTCGAAGAGAAGACCGCGGGCAATCTCGAGGCGGAGGAAGCCAAGGAATTGAAGCAGCTGCTTTCTGAACTGCGTTCGCGCTACGTGCAGATCTCGGAACTGCTCGCCAAACAGCAGGCCCAGGGCGGCGCGCAGCCCGGCGGCCAGCCGGGTGGCGGTCAACCGGGCGGCGGCGCCGAGTCGATCCGTTTTCCCGGCTCCTGATCGACGAACCAACCGACCCCGTTCCCTGCCGCCACATCTGACGCCGCGTTTCTTCCGTTTCCTCTGCCTGACGAGAACCGACCGTGACCGACTCCAACGCTCGATTCATCGATCGACACTACTTTCTCCTCCGCCGCATCCATTCCTTCACCGGCATCTTCCCGATCGGCGTGTTTCTCTTCCCCCACCTGACGACGAACTCCTCGATCATCTGGGGTGAGATGCTGACCGACCAGGGCGGCGTCAAGACCTTTCAGCACGAAGTGGACTTCATCCACAATCTCCCCGCGCTGATACTCATCGAGTGGGGCGTGCTGTTCATCCCCATCATGATTCACGCCGGGCTCGGGATCTGGTTCGGGATGACCGGCAAATCCAATGTCAACCGCTACGCCTACCAGGACAACTGGCGGTACTCCATCCAGCGCTGGAGCGGGTACCTCGGTGTGCTTTTCATCTTCATGCACATTACGTCCCTGCGTTTCGGTTGGGAATACGGCGGGTTGATGATTCCCTTTGACCCCGATGCCGCATCGTCCTCGACCGCCGCGCACTTTCAGGAAAGCCCGCTCGGCCTGCTTGTGCCGCTCTTCTATCTGATCGCCGTACTTGCGCTGGTCTTCCATTTCGCCAACGGTTTATGGACCGCGGCGATCACGTGGGGATTGACGATCTCCGCCGCGGCGCAACGTCGATGGGGGTACGTGTGCGCGGTGATCGGCGTCGGGCTGGGCGCGGCGGCGATCACCGCCATTGCCGGCTTTACCTTCCTTGATGTTGAGGAAGCCCGCGCGATCGAGAGCGGTATGGACCGGGATCGGGCGGCGCTGATGATGCCGGCCGAAGAACCCTTCTGAACGAATCCGTCATCCCTGTAAAACGAAGGTCATGGTATGAAAACTGAACGACGTGTCATCGTGGTCGGCGGCGGACTGGCGGGGCTGGCGGCTTCGGTTCGCATCGCCGAAAGCGGCGTTCCGGTCGATCTCTTTTCCCTCGTGCCGGTGAAACGCTCCCACAGCGTCTGCGCGCAGGGCGGCATCAACGCGTGTAACGAAGTGGCCCGCCAGCAGGGCTACAGCGAGTACCAGCACTTTGATGAGACGCTTTACGGCGGCGACTTCCTCGCCCACCAGCCGCCGGTCTACGAAATGGCCCACTGGGCGCCGAAGGTCATCGACCTGCTCGACCGGATGGGCGTGCCGTTCAACCGCACGTTTGAAGGCCGGCGCGATCTGCGCCTCTTCGGCGGCTCGCTCTTCAAGCGCACGCACTTCGCCGGCGCCACCACGGGTCAGCAGCTTCTCTACGCGCTGGATGAGCAGACCCGTCGCTGGGAGTCGGAGGGTCGCGTCAACAAATATGAGTTCTGGGATTTCCTCTGGCCGGTCGTGGATGACGACGGTGTCTGCCGCGGCATCGTCGCCCAGGACATGCGCACGATGCAGATCCGCGCGTTCCGCGCCGATGCGGTCGTGATGGCCACCGGCGGCTGCGGACTGCTCTTCGGCAAGAGTACGAATTCCGTGATCTGCAACGGCGGCGCGGCGGCGCGCTGTTATCAGGCCGGCGCGTGGTACGCCAACGGCGAGTTCATCCAGGTCCACCCCACCGCCATTCCCGGCGCGGACAAGCTGCGTCTGATGTCGGAGTCCGCACGCGGCGAGGGCGGCCGCGTCTGGGTGCCCCGAAAGGCCGGCGACACGCGCGATCCGCGCCAGATCCCCGAAGCGGAACGCGACTACTTCCTCGAAGAGCGGTACCCGAGCTACGGCAACCTGGTGCCGCGCGACATCGCCACCCGCGAAATCTTCGATGTTTGCGTCAACCAGCGGCTCGGAGTCGGCGGCGGGAACATGGTCTATCTCGACCTGACCCACATGGACCGTGAGTACCTCGAAACCAAGCTCGGCGGGATCATCGAAATCTACCGCAAGTTCGTCGGCGATGATCCGTGCGAAGTACCGATGAAAATCTTCCCCGGCATGCACTACTCCATGGGCGGCCTGTGGACCACCTACACGCCCGGACCGGATCTCGAACGCGTCCGGAAGGGCGAGATTGAGTTCGGCAGGAAGGGCACGTGGAATCCCGACGAACGCCCCCAGGTCGGCCTGGAGTTCGGTGCGCCGAACTCGATGATGACGAACATCAGGGGGCTCTACGCCTTCGGCGAGGTGAACTACCAGTACCACGGCGGCACGCGCCTCGGCGCGAACGCCCTGCTCTCCTGCATCTTCGACGGGCTCTTCTGTGGTGCGGGGGTGGCGAGTTACGTTCGCGATGAAGTCACCGGCGGTGCGGACTCCATTCAACAATCCGTTTACGACGCCGTCGTCAGGCAGGAAGAGGAGAAGACCCACGCCATCATCAAGGGTAACGGCGAGGAGAATCCCTACACCATCGGCACCGAACTCGGCGTGGAGATGACGGAATCTTCGACCGTGGTCAAGACCGAAGAACGCATGAACCGGGCGATGGAAAAACTCGCCGAACTCAGGCAGCGCACCGGAAAAATGCGCCTCTCCGACACCGGCATGTGGACGAATCAGAACCTCTCCTACGCCCGGGCGCTGCGCGACATGATCAAGCTCGCGGAAGTGATCGTGAAGGGCGGCATCGAGCGGAAGGAGTCACGCGGCTCTCACTACCGCACCGACTACCCCGACCGCGTCGATGAGAAGTTTCTCAAGACGACCGTCGTGGAATATCAGAAGGGCGATGGCAGTCATCAACTCTGGTACGAGGAGGTCGAATCCTCGCTGGTCAAGCCGCGGGCGCGAACGTACGGCAAAGTCGAATCGGCCGCAGGAAAGAAAGCCGAGCCGGAAAAAACGGCCGGCGCCGCGAACTGATGGACAGGCCGGTCACGCCCGGCTTCGGGAGCCGGCTTCGGGAGATTGCCGCATGAATCATCGCTTGTCCCGCCTCTCGGATCGCCTCTCGAATCGCCTCGTGGACCGAGCCGCGATCTCGACCGTTGCGCTCACGCTGCTGCTCATGGTCATCGGCGTGATACCCGGCTGCGTTGCTGCGGAGCGCCCCGAGACCGGCACCCTGGCGCCGAGTCCGGTTGTGAATCCGCAACTCATCGGTCCATGGTCGCTGCGTGACATGCGCGGCGAAGCCGTGATCGAACGGATCGGTGGCTCCGATGTCGGCGAGATGCCTTCGCTGACGATTGCCGAAGATGGCTCGCTGTCCGGCGCCGGCGGGGTGAACCGCTGGAACGCCTCGCTGAACCTCTCCCACAATCTGGAGAACGCGTTCCGCGTCAATGCCATTGCCGCCACCCGCCGGGCCGGGCCGCCGCGACTCATGGCCGTCGAGCGGGATTTCTTCGAAGCGCTGAACGAGGCGTCGCATTTTGATGAAGATCGCCTTGGCGAAGGGCGACTCATTCTCATGAATGAGGATCACGAACCGATCCTCGGGTTCACCCGGACGGAGTAACGAGCCTCGCCCGTCTCGCCGGATCAGATCAATTCCACGAGCACGCTGTCCGCGATCAACAATCCCCGATCGGAAAGGCGGAGCGATCCGTCCCGCCACTCGAGACTTCCCCGCTCGATTAGCCGGTCGATGGCGGCGCGACGGGATGAGGCCACGTTCGGCGCTTCGGTCAGGATTCGCTCGAGTCGGTCGCCCGGAATGCCCTCTCGAAGCCGCAACCCCATCATCAGCGCTTCACCCGACCTCGCCGCGGGATCGACGTATTCAACCTCCTGAACCCGCGGCAGTGGTCCGTGATCCAGATACTCCGTCAGCCGCGGCACGTTCTTCCAGCGCAGGCCGTTCAGGTGTCCCGAGGCGCTCGGGCCGAACGGCCACCAGTCGTCGTTTTTCCAGTAGAGCAGATTGTGCCGGCAGCGACGACCGGGTCGGGCCCACGCGCTGATCTCATAGTGTTCGTATCCGGCCTCACCGAGACGCGCGATCGTGTGCTCGTACATGTCCGCTTCGACGGAGTCATCGATCGGCGTCACACGACCCATCGTCATGCGCCGCGTCAGCGCGGTGTTGGGTTCATACGTCAGGCCGTAACAACTCAGGTGGGTCGGTTTGAGCGCGAGCGCCGATTCGAGATCGTCCCGCCACGCTTCGAGCGACTGACCCGGCACGCCGAAGATCAGATCGAGATTCAGGTCATGAATGCCCGCGTGGCGGAAGCGATCCATGGATCGGGCGACGTTGGCCGGCTCATGCTGACGTTCGAGCGTTTTGAGATGCGCGGGGTCGAATGACTGCGCGCCGATGCTCACGCGATTCACGCCGCCGGCCGCCAGAACCCCGGCCAGTTCCGCCGTCACCGTCTCGGGGTTCGCTTCCGCCGTGAACTCGAGGTCCGGCGCAAGCGGCAGCGAATCGGCCAGCGTCTTCAGCAGATTTCGCCAGAGATCCGCCGCCAGCAGGGTCGGTGTGCCGCCACCGACGAAGATCGACCGCACCGGCTGCGCGAACCACTCCCGGGCTGCCCCGATCTCCTGTTCCAAACGCTCGGCGAAGACCCGCTGCCGGTCTTTCGTGTCCACGATGCTGTAAAAGTCGCAGTAGTGGCACTTATGGAAGCAGAACGGGATGTGCAGGTAGATTCCGAATTGACGTGAGGGCGTGAGCTCGACGGCCCGGCCGCGCTTCAGATTGTGAAAAACCTCACGAATTGACTTTTGTCTATTCTTTTCTTGGTTCGCCCCGTCCGCATTGGTAAGCTGGGTAAGCGACGCAAGGGAGTTCTCAGGCATTTCGACCGTCACTTCCCTTCATGCTCGGCTTCTTGCTCGGCTAGTTGCACGGCTTGTTGCTCGGCTAATTGCTCGGCTCGTCGCCGGATGTTCCGTACCGAATGGATCATTCATCGTAGCACGTGTGCCGATGCGAGCCGGATTCGACGGGCGGCAACGCAGTCCGGATCGACACGCCTGGATTTCGGTTGATCGGAACGAATCGATCGGCCGGTGAGGGGAAAGCCGAGTCCAGGACGACGGGCAACCGCTGCCGCGGGCTTGAAACGGGTTGTGGGAGTTCATTGTGGGTTTGCCTCGCACAGATCAGGAAACGGAGAACACGTCATGGATGCCTGGCTCATCATGAGAACCGAGCGGGGACGGGAAAGACCCTTTCAACTCACCGAAGGACGAGCGACGATCGGACGCAGCACCCGCTGCGATATCCGCATCTCGCTGCCCAACGTCGCTGATCGCCAGTGCGAGATCCACTTCGACGGAAAAGCGCTTCGACTGCGCGACCTGACGAACACCAGGGCCGCTCTCGTCAACGGCCAATCCGTGGCCGAGGCGAATCTCAAGTCCGATGACCACGTGCAGATCGGACCGGTCGAGTTCGTGGTGCGGTGCTCCGCGGAATCTCGGGCCCACGAAGCGGTCTCACCGCCTGCCGATTCGAACGGCTCCCATCCCATCAAATCGGTCGCCAGCGCCGTCGATCAGCGTCTGCCGGACGCCCTGCCGCCTCCGCGATCCGCGGCGGGGTGAAGGGGTGAACAGGGGCCGGAAGAATGGTCGGAGCCGGACCGCGTGAGGGGAAGACGTTCGGCCCTCCCCGCTACTCACGGCGCCACTGCGACATGGTGACCTCCGCTTCTTCGTACCGTTCGGAATCGTCGAGCCATTCGGGGGCCGTCAGACGTTTCACCGCTTCCTTGTACATCATGGTGTAGGTAAACGATTCGCTCGTCTCCGGCCATCGGGACATCAATTCATCCAACTGTCGCAGCAACGCTTCCATCTCAGCTCGATGGCCGGGCTCACCGAGCGCCCTTTCGGAGTCGCCCTCCGTCAGGCGGCCCGATGCGATCGCGAAGCGAACAAGGTCAACCGAGAGCAAGACCGGGTCTGACGGATGAAGCATGCGGCGGAGTCTCGGCTCAGCCAACTCGAGCATGGACTCGGCTTCATCAAACTGACCGCGCGCGGTGTTATAGAAGGCGATTGCCTTCATCCACAGAAGCACCTCAATCGTCTCCATACGATCTTCGTCAATGGCCTTCTGAACGAAGCGCCTCATGACGAACTCCCGGAAGGCGGAGGGGTCAAACGCCTCCTTCTCGAAATCAAGATGAACGCCGGTTCGCTCGAACAGGAGTTCCATCGACCAGACGACGGGCATCACGTCGGCAGCCGATGTGCTCGCGCCCGCGATCCGGATCAATCGGTCACGCAAATCGATGAGTGAGTCCACCGCACGATTCGTTCGCGCCCTTTGGAGCTCCGCGCGCGTTTCCATGAGTTCCGCCTGCTGCGCATTCAACATCGCCTCCTGGGAGGCAATCTCGGCGCGCTGCGCGGACTGGACGGCTCGCTGCGAGGAATTGACGGCGATGACCCCGGCCACCGCGCCGCCGATCACGGTGAGCACGATCACCGAGGTCATGACCGCCTGAACCGGCTTCCTCCGAATCCAGAGCCCGAGTCGCCGTCGAACGCCCGGCCGCATCCACGGAATCGGTTCGCGCTGCAGCCAGCGTTCCAGGTCTTCCGCCAACGCGCTGGCGGAGGCGTACCGCTCGTCCGGTTGAATCGCCATCGCACGGCGACAGATCCGGTCGAGGTCCGAGTCAATGCGGGGGTTGATCTCACGCACGCCCGGCGGCGTCCGCCGTCCCCGCTCCGGATGATGATTCTTCCCGATCTCATCGCGGTTCGAGCCGTTGGGCAATTCGCCGGTCAGCATGAAATACAGAATGCCGCCGAGGGCATAGACATCGGAGGGAATCGTGAGCGATCCCTCGTCCATACGAAACTGTTCCGGCGAGATGAACGCGATGTTGCCGACCGGGCGATTCGATTCACCCTTCGACTGAAGGTCCGGCATGGACTCACCGGCCCGGATGGCAATGCCGAAATCCGCAACCTTCGGCGCCCCGTCCGGCGTCATCATGATATTGCCCGGCTTCAGATCGCAGTGAACCAGCCCGGCGTTGTGAGCGGCGGCGATTCCCCGACTGATTCGCCCGACCAGCCGCGCCGCGGTCGACGGTTCGATCGGGACCGACTGCTCACGGAGCCAGCGACCGAGGTCTCCGCCCTCGACCAGTTCATAGACAATGAAGTCCTCATCATCGGCCGACACGCCGCGATCGAGTACGCGGACGACGTTGGGATGATCGATCCGCCTCGCCTTCGTGGCTTCTTCGATCAACTGCCGCCGCATCCAATCCGACCGATCCGCGGACTGGAGAATCTTGATGGCGACGCGCGCGTCGTATGCCTCTTCGGAAAGCTGTCGATCTGTGGCGAGATACACTTCGCCAAACGCACCGGCGCCCAGAAGTTCCCTGAGTTCATAGCGTAATTCCCCGCCGGGCATTCTCGGGCCGAAGTCTTCGGGAAGCCGGCGCGGCTTGCCCTCCACGCGGGCGCGCAGACCGGTCGTGGACCACATGGCATTGTTCAGCGCCGCGGCTTCTCGAATCAAGCGCTCCAGTTCGGGATAACTGCGGACCAGCCCATCCACCGATGACGCATCGAAACGTGATGATCGGGCAAGACTGCGCAGCGTCACGTCAATGGCCGCATCAAGCGGATCACGACGTTCACGAAGATCTTTCACCGCCCCAAGATAGCGGTCGAGCGTCACCGGATACCCGCGCGCCACCCGACAGCGTCCATCGTGCTCGATCAGTTCAGCAAGCAACTCATCCTGCAGCGGGCCCCGGTCCGCGAGAAACGATTGAAAGTCGAGCTCGCGCCCCCGGCGGCTGTACTGCTGTTGCAACTCGTCAATCGGCGAATTCACCCGGCCGGCCATGATTCTTCTTTGCCTCCGAAAAACTCATCACGCAATCGCGCCTTGATCTTCTGCCATCGTTTTCGAATCCCGGTCGGCGCGATACCCACCTGCTGCGCAATGTCGTTATGTGAGTCACCGCTGAGCCACGACGTCAGAATCTGCCGGTCAATCAGGTCATCCAGGCAACGCAGCGCCTGATCGACTTCGATCTGCGCGCCATCGGAGTGTTGTGCCTCCGCAACTTCCAGCCGGCGCAGCAGGTCGCGCGCGAACGGGCCGTCACTATCCTCCACACGTTGCAGCCGCTGAAAGATTCTCGACTTATCCACCAGCGCGTTTTCCGCAATCCGGAAGACGAGGGCCCAGAGCTGGTCCTCACGAACCGCCTCGAGCTTGCCCCCGCGCACATAGTCGTCGAGGCGCCGGCTGACCGTCGACAGAATCTCCTGTGAGTCAAAGAGGCGACGCATCGGGCGTCCCAGCTTGCCCCGAACGCGTCGCCGAACCCGTGAACCGTAGACCTGGATGAATTGAGCGGCGGCCTCGCGATCACCGGCGCGCATGCGCGTCAGAAGCGCATCGATCGCAACACCGGCATCGTCGGCACTCGAAGTCGCCACTTCCGTTCGATCCAGTCGGCTCATCCGTCCGTCCTCACATCCGGCGACGTCATGCTTCGTCAGCGCTTTCGATCGGTGCGGCCGGGGCCGAAACGCGGATCAGAAAACTTCCGATTCCTGCTCACATCGAGCCGTCGAGCACCGCCTCCTCCTGTGACGGACCCATTTTTCCATCGCCCGAGGAGGCCACCATGAAACAACGTCGCCGGTCCATTGAAGTTACCACATTCTCTTACGAAAGTCGAGAGAAAAGCGCTTCGGACCGAAATCGACTCCGCGCCCGCCGCACGCACTTTCCCCTGCTCCTCCTGCTGTTTCTCGGGATCCACGCTCTTCATCACCACGGTGAAGACGGTCCGTTGCGCATCCTCACCCTGATCACCGGCCATCCCGCGTCGGCCGCCGAGACCCCCGCTTTGCCCCCGGCGCCGTCTGCCTTGCTGGCGAACTGGGCGGACGAACTGGCCGAGGAAGTCGGTCAGATCATCGATGGCATCGTCGAGGACGAACCGGACGGGGACGGGGAAGAGGGCGATGGGGACGACGGTGAGGGTGGTGATGGAGAGGGTGGCGGCGGAGAGGGTGGCGATGCGTCCGCCAGTGACCATGTCCAAAGCGCCATCTCGATCACTCAGGAAGTGACGAATGAGGCGCAGGGTCGCGGCTACACACCGCCCGTCTCGACCGACGATCTGGACGAGCACTTCACAACCAGCGAGATCGTGGACTACCTCGAGACTCTCCAAGAGTGGTTACTGCTCATTGCGCTGGTTGAGTAAGAGGTTGACAAGTACCGGCTGGTGCAGTGCAGCACGTCTGCGTAAGTCATTCGGTTGCGGTCGCTTCTCCGGGGGAGCGATCGCAACTTTTTTTATGGCGCTTCAGGAAACTGCGCAAGTGACCCGCACGGATTCAGAAAGGCACGAAGGCACGGAGGTAGGGAGCGACGAAGCGACGAAGCGACCGAGGGACGGAGAGACGGAAAATGTCTGAAGGGTGCCATGCTTCGTCCCGCCCCCGGAATTGGGCGAAGCATGTGGTGGGGCGACGTTCGTGGCGGGGGGTCGAAGATGCACGGGCGCCGGAGTGTCGCCACGGGTGAAGCAGCGGGCGGCGCCGACCGATGCGCAACCCGTGGAAGCCCGATCGGCGCTTGCTCTCTACCGCTTTGATTCTTCCATGGCCAGATACGACTCGACATACGGCTCCCGCAGGAGAAAGTAATAGAGACGTCCCTCCGCGTACTGCCCGCCGGCGAGAATCTCCGCGCCGGGACCGATGCCCTTGAAGATGTCCGCGCGGCCCGGCGCCTGGATCGCCCCGCCGGTGTCCTGATCGAGCATGAACCGGATGTACCGCCGGTGCCCCTCGGAAAAGGTCACCGCGCGTGTATCGACCATGACCAACCCGCCCCGCGGGTAAATGCGCTTGTCCGTGGCGAGCGACGCCTCGGTCGTCACCGGCACCCCCAGCGATCCGGCCGGCCAGTTCGCGCCACTGTATTCGGTGAAGAAGACGTAGACTTCATTGCGGAACATCAACTCGCGCACCCGATCCGGTTGCTGCTGATACAGCCGCCGAATCGCGGGCAGACTCAGTTGATCGGGGGAAAGAATCCCTTCGTCCATCACCGACTGTCCCAGCCCGGTGTAGGGCCGATCGGTCTTGCCCGCGTAGCCGATGTACATGACCTCACCGTCCGGCAACTGCAACTTGGCGGAACCGTTCACCTGAACGATGAATGCGTCCAGATCATTCTCCAGCCAGACGAGTTCGTTGCCCGCAAACATGTTTCGCTCTTCGATCTCGCGACGAGCCGGATACGGCACGATGACATCGCCGTTCATCCGTCGTCCCTGCGGATCGCCGGTCACGGGGTCCGTGACGAGATCGTCGGGTCGCGTGTACAGCGGCGCGGTGAATCGACTCGTCCGCTCCCGGCTCGCCGGAAAGATCGGCGCGTAGTAGCCGGTAAAGAGGACGATGCCTTCACCGTTGTATCCGACGGATTCGTACACCTTGAACATCTGTTCGAATTGCCGGCGGAACGACGCCGCATCGGGTGCTTCTTCGAGGAGCGACCGGAAGGCGTGCAATCCCGCCACCATCCGATCGTGGGTGAACTCATCAAACGGAAAAAACTGCTGACTCGACGGGGCGCGAAACCAGCGCAAACTTTCATCAATCGCGTCTTCCAGATACACGTTCCGATGTTCGAAGGCCTTTTCAATCGGCGGCAGACGCCCGGGATCGGTGATCTCCCGCAGCGCCGACGCTCCCGGCGTGAGCGGCCGGTTGTAGTCCGGGCCGGACGCGGTCTCATCCTCCGCCACCTTCGGTTGCTGGCAGCCGGTGGTCGCGCCCAACACCACGAAACTCACCAGCAGTGCGGTTGCCAGCATCACGGCTCCATCGGCGGTACGAACTCGAATCATCGGTGCATCCTGCTGAGAAAGACCCGTTGAGAAAGGGAGGAAAGTGAAGCCAATCGACGGGGCACGCGTCACCCCACGCAGCCGCGGGACGGGCGCCGCCAGCATGGTATCGGCTCCA
>SKZB01000403.1 GCA_007127615.1 Phycisphaerales bacterium
ATCGAGCGCTTCAACCAGGGCGCGATTGACCAGCACATTCTGGGTGATGCGAAGACTCTCCAGAATCGGCAGGCCCGCCGAAGTCAGTGTGCCCAGCGTGCGCGTGAACCGCGCGACCGCCACGTCGCGGAGCAGGCGACCGGCGACCGGAATGCGCAGCTTCAGCAGATCCACGCGATACCGGTTGGCCGGGACGTTCACCCACGCGCGCCAGCCGATGAAGCCGACCACCAGTCCGATCAGCCCGTACAGCCAGTACGCCGCGATCATCTCGGAGGTCCAGAGGACCACTTCGGTCGGCCAGGGCAGCGTGATCGCGCCGGTGCCTTCCGTCAGCGGGCCGATGAGGTTCGGAACCAGAACCGTCACGAGCACCACCGCGCTGGCGGCAATGAAGCCGGCCACGATCATCGGGTAGAGCGTCGCGCCCATCACTTCGCGGCGAAGTTCGACCGAGCGTTCGAGCAGATCCGCCAACTGGTGCAGGACCGCGCTCATTTCACCCGACGCATCCGCGGCCCGCAACATGCCCAGGACCATGTCGTCAAACGGCGGGCCGTACGACTTGGCCGCCTTATGCAGCGGGTCGCCCGCTTCGACGCGCTCGATCAGATGGTCGAGGATCTGCGGCATCGCCTTGCCGTGCGCCTGTTTACGCACGGTGCGCAGCGACGGCATGAGCGGCAAACCCGCTTCGATCGCGGTGGCGAGCTCGCGGATGAAGTTCGACATTTCCGAACGGCTGAGCGAGCGGTGCCGTTGTGAATTCAAAACGCCGGCGCTGAACCGGCCGATGAGTGAATCGATATCGAGCCTGGCGACGCTGTTCTGAGTCGTCGGACCCTTCGGCCCGGATGAAACTGACGCGGATCGCCGGCCGGCCGCGTGACCGTTCTTTCGGGTTTCGCGCGCGTCGATCGGGTCGATGGTCAGCGCGGTTTCCCCCCGTCCCAGCAGTGCCTTGACCGCATCGGCGCGATCCGCCGCGCTGATGGTCCCATTGCGGGATTCACCGGCGGTGGTCATACTTTGGTAGCGAAAGCTCGGCATGTTGCGATCAGGTCCGTCGTGTATTCGGGATGAAAATCAGGGTGGCTCTCATGGACTTCGGTTCATCGGGCACGCTTCGTGCGGACCGTCATGTGGGTCATCATATGGATCACGTGGCTCACGCGGTAAAGTCCTCGGCGTCCTGCGTGGCTCGCAGCACTTCGTCAATGGTGGTCGATCCTTCCAGGGCCTTGGTGATGCCGTCCTCGCGCATGGTTTTGAAATTGTCGCCGAGAAGGGTGACCAGTTCCGGGACCGGACGATTGTCCGAAATCGCGCGGCGCAGGGTCGCGTTGATCGTCACCAGTTCGAAGAAGCCCATTCGACCGTAGGTCCCGGTCTGATTGCATTCCTCGCAGCCCGCGCCGATCCACTCCTTGCCGTCAAACTGCTCCAACTCTTCGGGCCGGAGCCGATGCGAGATATCCTCTCGGATCGGTCGCTGTTCGCGGCAGTGGGGGCAGATGCGCCGGCCGAGCCGCTGCGCCAGTAGACCTTCGAGCACCGAAGCGGCGAGGAACGGCTCGACGCCCATGTCGATCAGGCGGCCGATCGAACTGATCGCGTCGTTCGTGTGCAGGGTCGAGAAGATCAGGTGGCCGGTCAACGCGGAACGGATGGCGATGTCCGCCGTTTCCGAGTCACGGATTTCGCCGACGAAGATCACGTCCGGGTCCTGACGCAGGATGTGACGGAGTCCCGTGGCGAACGTCAGGCCGCGCTTGGGATTGACCGGGATCTGATTGATGCCGGTGAGCTCGTACTCAACCGGATCCTCGATGGTGATGATCTTCTTGCGCGGGTCGTAGAGTTTCGACAGCGCCGCGTAGAGCGTGGTCGTCTTACCCGAACCGGTCGGACCGGTCACCAGCACCATGCCGTGGGGCTTGGCGATCAGGCGGTCCATCTGGTCGCGGTGCGCTTCCTTCATGCCGAGCGAGACCAGGTCAAGCGGCAATTGGCTCTTGTCCAGAATACGCATGACGACCGACTCACCGTACAGCGTCGGTACGGTCGAGACACGAATATCGACCTTGCGGCCTTCAAAGCGCAGGGCGATGTGCCCGTCCTGCGGCACGTAGCGTTCGGCGATGTTCATGCCGCTCATGATCTTGATGCGGCCGATGATCGCGGCCTGCAGGTGTTTCGGCGGCTGGGGCTGATCGATCAGCATGCCGTCGATGCGGTATTTGACCTTCAGTTCGCTTTCGAAGGGTTCGACGTGAATGTCGGACGTCCGCGACTGGATCGCTTCGAGGATGAGCAGGTTGACGAGGTTGATCAGCGTCGGCTGCTCCGCCATGCGGTGCAGATCGTCGGCCTCAACCGCGTCGAAGTTGTGTTCGACATCGCTGCCGGAGTCGCTGTCGTCGTCCGCGAGCGATTCGGCGATGCGTTCGGCGGTGGTGCCGTAGCATTCCCGCATCAGTTCGGAGAAAAGCTTCTTGTTCATCCCGACACGGGTGACGGGTTTGCCCACGAGCGTGGCGACCTCATCGGCGGAGGCAACGTCCAGCGGGTTGAGCATCGCCATCATGAGGCGTTTGCCTTCCGTGCGCAGGGGCACGACGCGCAGTCGAACGGCCAGATCGGCGCTGAGCAGCCCGATTGAATCCTCTTCCGCTTTGGTCGGCTGCGTCAGCCAGTCGATCCCGAGCAGTTCGCACTTTTCGCGCAGCGCCGCCTCGTCGTCCACGGACTTTTCCGGCTTGGCGACTTCCGCCGAGAGATCGGTCGGGGCGGGTTGCCCGTTCTGGTTCATTTCGGCCTGGACCTGATTGTCGAAAGATGATGCCGTCGGGAGTTCGGACATACGCTGCTTTCGTTCGGTTCGAGTCTTCGCGGATCATGCACTCCGCACGCAGAGGCGGAGACGAAAAGCGACCGGTCTCCGTGGTTTCAGGAGGCCGGTCGGAAGTGGGTGAATCAGCGGCCGCCTCCCCGGGTGGGGCGCTGCGGTCGGGTGCTGTCCGCTCCGCGACGGGAGGGGGCGGCTTCCCCGACAACACTGCGGGCGGCGGGAATCTGCTGCAGCTGCTCCGGCGTCAGCGTATCGGTCAGCAGATTGAGATAATGGCGGCCTCGCTCGTTTCGGCTGGACAGAATTTCGTTCGCCGGATCGGTCATGCGGTCGATCCGTTCGCCCTGCTGTCGCGCCTGAACGACATCCACCTGATTCTTCATCAGACGCGGCTCGGCGCTCCGGCTCGTCTCAAGCAGCTGCCGGTTGAACCCGCGCAGCTCTTCGTGCCACGATGCCTGGGCATCGCTCAGCGTTTCGCGGACATCGTTGTCCAGATCATCCAGATTCAGCGCCTGTCGAAGCATGCGCGTGACCGGCATCGGCCGGTAGATCCGCGGGTACCCCTGCTCCAGGGCGCGGGAGCGGAAATCCTCGCCGAGGTCCGAAGGCAGCGCCTCGGCAATCCGATCGCGGAATGTGTCAGTGACATTTCGCACCTCCACCCGCCGGTCGATTTCGCGCTTCAGCAGCTCCGCATCCGTGCTGCGATCCTGCTGACGGATGGAAGCGAACGCCTTGTTCTGCAGTTCGCGGGAGACTTCCTGACGACGCTGCAGAGCTTCGTGCAGTTCGTTTTCATACCGCGTCAGGATCGGCTGCAGATCTTCGCGGACCCGATCACTCAGGCGAAGCTCGTTGATGATATTGAACAGATTGACACTCTCCCCGGCGAGTCGGCCCCGGTGCAGATTCTTCTCGCGGTAGATCATGCGCTGGAAGGACGGCCACTGTTCGAGCTGCGAACTGTTCAGAATGACCTGCACATTCTGCTCGAACTGCTCCTTGATGCGCGTCTTTTCCTGCCGCCAGTTCTCGAACGGTCTCAGAATCAGATCCATGATCTCGCTCTCATCGGCATTCTGCAGATCGTCCCGGAGGTTGCCCAGTCGCTGCTGAACCTCCATCCAGCCGGCGTCAAACTCAGCGCGATAATCCTCGTACAGCGATTCGAGAATCATCCGCTGTCCGTCGTCCAGGTCGAGCCCCTGGGCAAAGAGAACCATGTCGCGGTTGAGATAGTCGTGCTGCATCAGTTCGGCGAAGCCGGCGGCCTCGCCCATCTGTGCGCCGGCGGTTCCCGCCATCGCCGCCGCGGCCGCGAGGCCGAGACCGGCGGCGGCGTACTTCATCCTGTTCCAGGTTGCCTTGATCATGTTGAACTTACTCCTCAGTGTCAGTATCCAAAAGGTCATTCGTGTTTCAGTCCCGAACATTGACGACGATCATCCGCGGTCGTGTCTCCGAATCGATCCGGGGAAACCCGGTCACGGGCCGACGGGCCGGTTCGGTTGGTCGGGATGTCCAATCCAACGCACGATCCGGCAACTTATGGCAGCGATTTCCCACAATTCACCGTGCTTTCGGCGCCGCCAGAGCGCTATCGGTCATTCGACCCCCGGGATGAGGAGAAAGGTGCGCCCTCGCCGAGATCCGGTTCCGGGAATATCCGCTTTCCACCGTCGGATAAGCGGTGCGCAGGCGGACGACGGTACGGAAGGCCTCCCGACGCTCAACTTCGTTCGGTCACTGTTCGTTGTTCGATTCGTTTCTCGCTCACGGTCCGGACGACGCGATCGACAAAAATGCCGGGTGTATGTATTTTGTCAGGGTCAAGGGAGCCGGTCTCGACGATCTCCTCGACCTCCGCGAGGCAGACCCGGCCGCTGGTGGCAACGAGCGGGTTGAAGTTCCGCGCGGTCTTCCGGTAAATCAGGTTGCCCGACCGGTCGGCCTTCCATGCCTTGACGAGGGCGAGATCGGCGACGATCCCGCGTTCGAGAACGTATTCAACTCCGTCGAATTCCTTGGTTTCCTTGCCTTCCGCGACTCGGGTACCGAATCCGGTCCGCGTATAGAAGCCCGGGATGCCCGCCCCGCCGGCCCGGAGCCGCTCCGCGAGGGTACCCTGGGGCGTGAACTCGATCTCGAGCTCATCGTTCATGAATTGACGTTCAAATTCCGCGTTCTCACCGACATAACTCGAGATCATCTTGCGAACCTGCCGGGTTTGAAGCAATAGCCCGAGCCCCCAGTCATCGACGCCGGCGTTGTTCGAGACGATCGTGAGATCCTTCACGCCGGAATCGCGCAGCGCGATGATCAGTTGCTCCGGGATGCCGCAGAGCCCGAAACCGCCCGCGGCGATGGTCATGCCATCCTTTAACCGGCCGTCGAGCGCATCGCGTGCCGCGCTGTACACCTTGTCGATCATGATTCGCGTCCCTCTACAATCGGATTCGGAGTCCATCATGATCCGCCAATCCGCCGCGCTTGGCAAGCGTGCGCCGGGATCGGTTCCGGACCGCTTCGCCCCCCCGGCCGAGCCCGCCATCGAAATTCGATACGATTGGTGCGTGTCCGGGCTGCCGCCGACTCAATCCGATCAACTGCTGCCACGGGATATCGCGCCGGCGCGGTGCCTCGACTGCTACTACGTCCTGGAAGGCCTTGAAGAATTGCGCTGCCCCGAGTGCGGCCGCTCGTTTGATCTGTACGATGCCGGCACGTTCACGCGCAAGCCGCCGTATGTGTGGTGGAAGCTCTGGTTGCCGGGACTGGTTCAGGCGATGATCTTCGGGGTGGTGTCCATGGCGATCATGGCCCTGCTCGGCCAATGGGGGTGGGCGCTGTGGGTCGGCGTGCCACTGGCGGCCGGTTGTCTGCTCGGTTACCGATTCCGGGCCGCGTGGATTCTCTTTCCCGCGCTGGTGATGACCGTGCTCACCGGTCTGATTTTGAGCGCAATCGTTCTCCACCTGGCGGGTCTCTACTGCGGGCTCATCCTGGGCGGGATCTTCCTCAGCCCGATCGTCGCCGGCGCAATTGCGGGGGTGATTCTGCGCCTGATCCTGAAAGCGCGCGGGTATGAACAATCCGCCTACCTGCCTTCGCTCATACTCTTCGCGCTGCTGCTGGTTGGTGCCGTCATTGAAGATCGATTCGGCGCGACTCCGCCGCGGGAATCGGTTTCGACCACGCGCATCATCCACGCTCCGATCGAGACCGCGTGGGAGAGCATCATGTTCTACGAAGAGCTCACCCACGATCCGCCGTGGATTCTCCGTATCGGCCTCGCCCACCCGCTTCGAACCTACGGTTCGTCGGCGAGCGTCGGCGATGAAAAAGTCTGCATCTACAACAAGGGACGCCTCACCAAGCGCATCGCCGAGGTCGAAGCGCCCCATCTCCTGGCGTTCACGATCACCGAGCAGTCGATCGGCTACGAGCGCGATGTCCATCTCACCGGCGGCAGTTTCCGCTTCGAAGCGGTGGATGAAAAGACCACCCGCGTCACGCTGATGACGGAGTACGAACCGCTGCTCGGCCCGCGTTTCGCCTGGCGCTGGGGCGAACACTACGCCGTGCGCACGCTGCACGAGCACGTACTCGAAGGCATGGCCCGCGAGGCGGAGCCGGGTCGAGCCGATTCGGCCGCCGTGCATCCCGCGCGCTGGGAGGGCCGCTGATCATGATCCGCATCGAGCCGCACCGCCGCTGGCGCGTGACCGCGACGAAGAAAATCGACCTGCCGCTGCCCGCTTCGGTGGTCTGGGGTCAGATGCGCGATCTGCGCCGGTTCATCACGATGGACCCGCTGCACGCGAGCGTGCGCGACGAAGCGCCGGCCGGCCGCGCGATCCCCGCCGTCGGCACGCGGCTGGTGATCGAACATCGCCTGGCCGGACTGCGCGTCCTTCGCCGCAGCCGCCTGTTGTACTGGCGCGAAGGGCGCGGTTACGCGGTGAGCGATCTCTCGCGGCGGGGCCATCACGCCGGCTTTCCGCACGTCTGTGAATATGAAATCATGCCGGTGACG
>SKZB01000225.1 GCA_007127615.1 Phycisphaerales bacterium
ATGAATGGGCGGAGCAGGATGACTCGCTCGGCTTCGACGAACACGGATTGCCCTGGGTTGAAGCCCGCACGCGCGACGCGATCGAGCAATCCACGGGCCGTCAGATCATGACCGCCGGCGGGCGGCGGTTCGAGCATCGCATTCTTCTGACCCAGTACGAAGCGCTGAACTACATTCATCACCTCGCCGACGTGTTGCGCGAGCTGGATGAGGATGAACATCGCCTTGAAGAACTCGACACCCTGGCGGAAGCGGTCCGAAAACTTCTTGACCGGGTGATGACGCTGTTACGGGCGCCCTTTGTCGATGATGAATCAGCGTCGGGGCGGGGCGGGCCGGCCCGTTACGGTTCCTCGATGTCCCGGGAATCATCGCCCGGTTCGACCTCATCGGACACTTCACTTTCGTAGCTTTGCTTCAGCTGTTCGCGCAGGATTCGGTCCGCTTCCTCGAGCGGCAGGAGCAGCCGCACATCGACGGTGAATTCAAACTCGGTGAACAGGCCGACGAATCTCGGTCGATTGAACGGTCCGGGTTCATAGCGGTCTTCATTGAAACGCAGTTGGGGCGAGAGCTGGCCGCGAAGGATATACGCCTCCGGACGGTCCTCCTCCGCGCGGTCCCGCATCTGCATCAATCGGTGCGCGGTGCTGCGTGAAATCGCCAGGTCGAATGGGTCGCCGTAACCGATCGCCGGATCATCGTGCTGCACGACCTGCACGCGCGCGTTGACACTGCCGCGGTTCGAGGGAGCAACGTCCACAATCCGCACCGCCCACACCACGGCGTGGCGACGACGGTTGACGTCAAGGTACCAGCGGTTGAGCGCCCGATAGTACGATTCCCGTTCGCGCGATCCCACCCGGCCCGGCGGTTGTTCATTCATGGCCTCGGTGTACTCCTCCTGAAGCTGCCGGAGCAGCGCTGCCGGATTGTGCGCCGGCCCCCGATCCGGTTCTCCCGTTCGGGTGGTCGGCGCGTCATCAAGAGGATCCTGAACCGGCCGCGTCCCCGGTCGATCGCGGTCAGCCAGCTCGCCTTCCAGTTCGGCGATTCTCTGCCGGGCCGCCTCGAGTTCCTGGGTGAGCGCGCGAACTTCGGCGCGCAGCCGTTCGTTCTCCCGGCGGAGGTCGTTGTTGCTCTGCGCGGCCGCACTTGAAGACAGCACGAGGAGCGATGCGACGGCGAAAAGAAAAGTCGGCTTCATCCACTTCATGGCAATTCTTCCTCTCGGAACCGGTATTGAACGAACAGACGGGCCGGCAGATGGCAGGATATCTGACGACCGGGAATCAGGCGGAATCACCGTGATCGGTCCTTTCCGGGCGCGATCTTCGCCACCCCCCACACACACCGGCCGCACGTTTCCCAAACAGATCCGGATTGATTGATGCCTTGCCGGTATTGATGCGATAGAATGGAAACAATCGGCACCGTCGGGCGTCAATCCTGAAACCCGGTGCTCGGGTGCCGGTTTCCGTTCCGCCTCGTTCCGGAAGGACCGACCATGCACGAGATCCGTCAACTGCTTCGCATCGCGGCCCGTCGGCTTGAATTCGGCCAATTCCTCAAACACATCCACACGGTCGCCCTCGTGATGGCTTCCGCGGCCGTGGTTCTCATGCTGCTGGATCGGCTTCGCGCCGAGACCGTTCTTCCCTGGGTGTGGTTGCTGCCGGTCATGGTCGGGACGGGACTGCTCATCGCGCTGGTGCTCTGGAGCCGGTCGCGGCCCGGTGAACTGCACGTGGCGGTGCTGGTCGATGAGCGGCTGGACCTGCGCGAAAAACTGATCACCGCGCTGCAGGTGGCGGACCGGGATGATCCTTTCGCCCGCGCCGCGATTGAAGACGCCGTGCGCACCGCGAGCGATCCGCGCGTGCGCGAGACCACGAAGCGTCGGTTCAATGTGACCGCGCCGTCCGGTTGGTGGGCGAGCCCCGCGCTGATCTTTCTCGCGTTGGTGGTTTCGTTTCTTCAGCCGATGAATCTGTTCGAGCGTGAGCAGCCGGAAGATCCTGCCGTCACCCAGGCGCGTCATGAAGTCCGCGAAACGCTCGATGCGGTGATGAAATCGATCGAAGAGTATCCTGAGTTGAGCGGTGAGCTGTCCGATCTGCTCGGAGAACTGACGAAAGATGGCACCGACCCGGAAGCACTTCGCCGGCCGGAAGATGTCCGCCGCGATGCGCTCCGCCGGATGACCGATCTCAATCGGCGACTGGAAGACATTCTCGGCGGGGAGAAGGGCAAGACCGCCGAAGCTCTCGAACGGTCCATGAAGAATCTGAAGGTTCCCGAAGAGGGGCCGGCCCGGGAATTCGCCGAAGCTTTGGCCGAGGGCGACTTCAAGCAGGCGCGAGAGGCGCTTCGGGAATTGATGGATCAGCTCAAGGGCGATGAGCTGACGCCCGAGCAGCAGCAGCAACTGCAGGAACAACTCGCCCAGCTCGGCGAACAGCTCGAACAGATGGCCCGGCAGCAGGAGCAGCTCGAAGAGGCCCTGCGCGACGCCGGCATGGATCCGCAGCTTGCGCAAAATCCCGAAGCGCTGCAGCGCGCCATCGAGCAGAATCAGAATCTCAACGAACAGCAGCGTCAACAACTGCAGGAAATGGCCCGGGCGCAACAGCAGGCCAACCAGATGTGCCAGAACCTCGCCCAGGCGATGGAGAACATGGCCCAGGCGATGCAGGGGATGGACGGCAATGCCGGCGAAGGCGCCGGGCAGGCCGGGGAAGCCGCGATGGACGCCCTCGCCCAGATGGAAATGTTGCAGCAGATGCTCGATCAGGCGCAGGCCGCCGCCGAAGCGTGCCGTGGCCGTGGCCAGGGGCTCGGTGAGGGTCTCGGCATGTCCCAGGACTGGTTGCGGGCCATGGGGCAGGGGATGGGAGATCGATCCGATCAGGGCAGCTCCGGTTCGCGACCCAGCGCACCGACCCCCACCCGCACCCGAAAGGTCAAGGCCGAGGGGGAAACCGGCGAGGGGGTCATCATCGCCCGCATGCTCGTCGACGGGCCGCAGGTCGTGGGCGAATCACGAATCAAGCCCCGGCAGCTTGTCGTCGAAACGGTGGAAGGTCTCGAACAGGCGATCGAAGAGGAGCGACTGCCCCGCCGGTATCACGAAGCGATGAAGCATTACTTCGGCGAGCTCGATCGACAGACCCGCACCGTCGCCGAGGGAGAGGATCCGGCACCGGCCTCGCCCGAAGACTGAAACGACGGAAACCGATTGATGGCCGGATATCGTGCGACCGGTGTGCGTTCATTTCAAAGAAGGATTCGTGTCCATGTGTGTTTTCCGCGGAATGCCCCGCCCGCTCGGCTGTGCGGCGGCGATCTGGGCGTGCCTGACCTTTCTGAGTGGCTGCGGCGAAAGGGGCGAGGAAGTCGTTGTCTACATTTCCGCCGACGAGTACGTGGCGCGGGAGGTCGTCCGCGCGTTCGAACAGGAGAGCGGCATTCGCGTCCGGTTCGTGGGCGACACCGAAGCGCAGAAGACCACCGGGCTCGTGGAGCGTCTCCGCGCGGAGCGCGACAATCCCCAGGCCGACGCGTTCTGGTCTTCCGAAATCTTCCTGACCATCGCCCTGGCCGACGAGGGCATCCTGGCGCCGTATGAGTCGCCGGTTGCCATTGAATGGCCCGGAACCTTCCGCGATCGGAACTCGTACTGGTATGGTCTCGCCGCACGCGGGCGGGTGATTGTCTACGCACCGGACCGCGTGCCGGAGGCGCACCGGCCGCGCACGTGGCAGGATCTGACCGATGAACGTTTCCGCGGCCGGATCGTCATGGCCGATCCACGTTTCGGGACAACGGGGGGACACTTTGCCGCCAAGAAAGTCTTCTGGGGCGAGGAAGCGTACAACGAGTTTCTTGACGGGCTCGCCGCCAACGAAACGCGCCTGCTCGCCAGCGGGAACGCGGGCGTGGTCCGCGCGGTCGCCGATGGCGAAGCCGATGTGGGAATGACGGACACCGATGATGTCTGGGCCGCGCAGGCGCAGGGGCTCAACGTCGAACTGATCTACCCTGATCACGCAGATCGCGATGAGCGATCCACCGGCATCGGGACTCTGCTGATTCCGAACACGGTTGCGATCGTGGCCGGCGGACCGAATCCCGGGAACGCCGCGGCATTTGTGGACTTCATGCTCGCCGGTCAGGCCGAACGGATTCTTGCGGAGACCGTCTCCGGCAACACGCCGGTTCGACCCGGTCTCGCCGCGGAGTATCCGAGTTCGGACATACCCGATCCGCTCGCCGTCGATTTTCACGAAGTCGCCGCCGCCTTTGAAGACGCGGTCACCCGGGCAATGCGCATTCTGCGCGACGGTGAAGGACGGTGAGACCGGCCGACCGGTCCGCTTCCGCCGCGCCGGTTGATCGGAGCGACCCGAGCGCCGCGGACCGGCTTGATCTACGATAACGACCGATGAAGCAGGTCAGCGATGCCGACGAACGGGGTGCCGTCGGGCGGATCGGTCATCCGCTCGGGCGCTGCCTGCCGCCCCTCCTGCCGACGCTGGCGGTGGGGTTCTTTGTCCTGGCCGGCGCGCTTCCCCTGGCGGGCGCGGTTGAAGTTCTCCTCACCCAGCCCGCCTCGGGCCACGAAGCTCGCTCGCCGTGGCAACTGTTGGCGACGAGCACCTACTGGGCAGTTCTGGTTGCCCTGTTCGCGATGGTGATCGGCTGGGCGCCGGGGCGCTGGCTGGGCAGCATGGTCCGTCGCGGCGGTTTTGTCCCCCTGGCGACGTTTCTGCTGGTACCGATCTGTCTGCCCGCGTACGTGATCTTCTTTGCGTGGTGGCAGTCCTGGCCGGCGGACACGTGGCTCTACCGCTGGGCGGTGGAGCATCAACAGGTACAACTGGTGCGACAACTCACGCTGCTTCTCGGCATGACGTGCTGGTCGTGGCCGATCGTGAGCTGGTGCGTGGCGGCCTCGATGATGCAGACACCCGCCCAGCGGGAGGAACTGCTCGCGATCGACGGCGTCTCGCGCATCGGGCGCACGCTCGACCGTTTCCGCCGTGACCACACCATGCTCACGCTCGGCGGATTGATCGTCTTCATCGCCACTTTCAACAACGTCACGTGTTTCGACCTCGCCGAAATTTTCACGGTCGGCAACGAACTGCGCGCGATGAAAGCGACCGGCGCGAACGAACGCGATGTTCTGGTGGCGGCATTGCCCGCGGCCGGATTGACCACGCTCGGTGCGGTGTTCATCTGGATCATGCTCGGATCGATGCATCACCGCGGTGATTCGTCGGCGCGCGCCGCGACCGCCGGCTGGGCCGCCCGGGTGTGGTCGGTTTTTCTCTGGACGATCTCGGTGGCGATCCCGCTCGGCCTGCTCGGGCGGAATCTCTGGCAGAGCCCCGGCGGACGGACGCCCGCCATGCAGTGGCGCGAGTTCATCAGTTTCTACGGAACGGGGCTGATGAACACGGTCATCATCGCGCTGATCACGGCCGCCGGCGCTGCGATCATCGCGACGGGGCTGGCGTGGATGTGGCAGGATCGCCGCGCGTGGGTGCGCGGGCTCGCGCACCTTCAGGCGATCGTCTGGTTGATCCTCGCGGCGGTGCCCGGATCGCTGATCGGGGTCGCGCTGATCGCCACGTACAACCGCCCGATCATGATCGCGGGGGCGGGGGTGGATGAGGTGATCTACCGTTCCCCGGCGATCCTCGTGCTGGGGCATATCGCGCGGTATGCGTTTCTCGGAGCGCTGTTCGGGCGGTGGATGGCGATCCGCGAGCCGCGTTCGATCGTGGAGTTACGGGCGATGGACGGTGCGCGCCGGCTTCCCGCGTGGTGGCGCTCCGCGCGGCCGCGTATCATGGCGATGTGCGCAGCGACCTTCGCGATCGTCTTGGTCATGTCGCTGAGCGAAATCCCCGTGACCGCCATGGTCCGCCCTCCCGGGTTTGACGCCATTACGACGAGCATTCTGAACGACATGCATTTTCAGCGGCCGCAAACGGTCATGTTCGCCACCGGTATCTTCTTCATGCTGGCGCTGATCGCCGCAGGCGTGACCGCGCTGCTCTGGCGGCCGACACGGCGCGCGTTTCGAGGTGTCTCGGTCAGCATGCTCGCGATCGGCATCATGCTCATGCTGCCCGGTTGTGGCGAGATTGACCCGGAGAACGTGGGCCCGCTGCGCACCGAAATGACCTTCGGCATTGCCGGGCGTGCGCTCGGACAGTTCAACTATCCGCGCTCGATCGACATCGATTACGACCGTGAGGTGATCTACATCGTGGATCGCTCCGGGCGGGTGCAGCGATTCGATATGGAAGGCAACCCGCAGAAGGCGTGGACCTTGCCGGATTATGAACTCGGCCAGCCGACGGGAATCACCGTGGATGATCGGGGCCGGGTGATTCTGGCCGATACGCATTACTACCGCGTTCTGATCTTCGACCACGACGGAAACGAACTGCTCCGTTTCGGTGAGTACGGATTTGACGAAGGGCAGTTTCTGTACACGACCCGCGTGGGCGTCGGGCCGGAAGGCAGACTGTACGTCGGAGAAACCGGCGGGAACGATCGCATTCAGGTCTTCAGCCCCGAAGGTGAGTTCCAGTTCAGTTTCGGACAGTTCGGCGCGGGGGAGGGCGAACTCAGCCGGCCGCAGGGCATGGCGTTCAACCGCGACCAGACGCGCCTCTACGTTGCGGATGCGTGCAACCACCGGATCGCGGTCTACGAGCCGGACGGCACGCTGCTTCGCTACATCGGCGAGCCGGGTCGCGGGCTGGGACAGTTGTCCTATCCGTACGATGTGCTCGTTCTGGAGGACGAATCGTTGCTGGTCGTCGAGTTTCACAACAACCGGATTCAGAAGTTCCGCAAGGACGGCAC
>SKZB01000336.1 GCA_007127615.1 Phycisphaerales bacterium
CTTCAGCAGCCGCGCGAGGTCGTCGTCCGCGCCGATCGCCAGACCAACGCCCTCATCGTCGATGCGCCGCTGCAGCGCATGAGCGGTTTCGAGCAGCTCGTCGAACAGCTCGACCGGCAGCAGATCATGGAGGAGACCGAGGTTCGCACCTACGCGATCAAGCACGCGGATCTCAACCAGGTTCGCGCGGCGCTGCAGGAACTGGCGCGGGCGGGAACGCTCTCCGAAGCCGGCCGGGAGCACCGTGTCGCCATCACCATCACCGCGGAGCCGATGAGCCGGCGGCTGATCGTCTCGGGTCCGGCGGACATCTTCTCGCGCGTGGAAAGTGTGATCGATGAACTGGACGCCCGCCGGGCCGGTCCGGAAAGCACGCTGCGTTTCTTCCGGCTCGAACACGCCCGCGCGGAGACGATCGCCGACATGCTCCGCGAGGTTCTGCTCTCGCGGCTGACCGAAGAGATCACCGAAGCGGGGATCGACGTCCGCCAGCTCATCAACGTGACGGCGGACCGCAAGACGAACCTGATCATTCTCTCCGCGCCGCGCTCGGTGATGCCGATCGCCGAAGAGCTGATCGAGCAACTGGACGATTCCAGCGTTTCGCTGGCCGATCCGGTCGTGCGGGTGCGGCCCCTGACCTTCGCCGATGCCCGCGAGGTCAGCCGGTCACTGGAGCAGGCGACCCGCACCCTCATCAGCGAGACGACGAACGAACCGATGGAGGTGCGCATCACCGCCGCCGGCGGCTCGAACGCCCTGATTCTGGTCGGCCTCGAACCGGATCTGAAGGCGGTGGAAGCGTTGATCGAACCGCTCGACGCCCGCCCCGCACTGGACGCGATTGACGCCCGGACGTTTCCGCTCGAGTTCGCCGATGCCGGCACGATCGCCCCGATCGTTCAGCGTTTGCTGACCGATCAGCAGGAGATGGATCCGCGCATCATGATCGAGCGCATCCGGCGAACCCGCGGCCAGGTCGATCTGACGCCCCGGATCCGGGTCGAGACCGACGAGCGCACGAACAGTCTCATCATCTCCGCCCCCCAGCAGACCGTCGCCTTGGCGGAGACGTTGATCACCCAGCTCGACCGGCCGGACGAGGCGGCCGAGCGGACGTTCCAGACTTTCACACCTCGTCACAGTGATCCCTCGGCGCTCGCCGCATCGGTTCGCCGGGTCATCGACGCCACCCGCTCGGAAGGCCGCCGCGCCAAAGTCGAATTGATTCCGGAAGCGCGCTCCGGCGCGATCGTCGTCATCGGCCCCGAGTCCGAATCGGCGCGCACGCTCGCGCTGCTGGAAGAATGGGACGAGGAAGCGATCACGCCGCCGCAGATGGACTTCCGCATCGTCGTTCTGGAACACGCCGAGCCGCGGATCGTGGCCGAGACGGTCGGGCCGCTGCTGCGCGATCAGGCCCGCTGGCCGGAATCACTCCGCGCGACGTTGCGGGCGGGCGTGGCGGTCAGCCAGCCGAGCGTGACCGCGGACGATGCGGCCAGCCGCGTGCTGCTCAGCGCACCACAGGAACTCATGCCGCTGGCGATGCGTCTGATCGACGATCTCGATCAGACGCGCCCGGATGAAGCCGCGCTGGACGTGCGCATTTTTACCCTGCAGCAGGCGGACGCCGAACGCGTGGCCTCGGCGGTGCAAAGCGCGATGAACGCCCGGCGGGCCGATCGGCCGCGTGGGGCGCGCATCTCGATCAACGCCGAGCCGTCCACCAACGCGTTGATCGTCACCGCCGCGCCGGACCATCTCGAGGAAGTGGCCTCGCTGGTCGAATCGCTGGATCGCGGCCTGGCCGCGGATCAGCTCCAGGTGCGCACCGTTTTTCTCCGGCACGCCCGCGCCGATCAGGTGGCGCCGATCGTGCGCGAACTGCTCGCCGGCGAAGAGATTCCGATCTGGATCCGCTACGACGCGCTCCGTCAGCGGAGAGAGTTGCCCGCGACCGGGCCCGATGTTCGCGTTTCCGCCGACTCGCGGCTGAACGCGGTTATCATCTCCGCTCCGCCGAGCGCGCTGAACATCGCCGAGGAAATGGTCACGCAGCTCGATGTCGATCCGGCGTCGATCGATGGCAAACCCGCCCGTTCGGTGCGCGTGCTGACCGTTGAGAATGCCGACGCCTCGGAGCTGGCGACGAATCTGACCGCGATGTTCAGCGCGGATGATTCGACGGAAACCCCGCCGACCATCCGCGTGGATGCGGCGAGCAACTCGCTGCTCGTGCGGGCGACCGCCGGGCAGTTCGCCGCGATCGAGGAGATCGCGACGTCGCTCGACCGGGCGACGATCGCGACCAGTCGCCAGATGCAGATGATCCGGATCGATCCCGATCGCGCTTCGGCGCGGGAGGTCGCCGAAGCGCTCCGGCGGTTGCTCGATCGATCCGGCGGCAGCACCGTCGAGGTGATCTCCATCGATGAGCTGCGCGAGCGGCAGCCGCAACGCGATCGCTCCCGTGATTCACGTGATTCATCCATGCGGACGCCGCGTGAAGAGGCAGTCGCGGAATCCGAACTGCAGGTTCCGGCGCACGCGCGAATGATCCGCCGAATGGCGACCGCGTTGACCATCGCGGCGCTGGTCATCCCCGACGATGATGGTTTGAGCTGGGCGCAGATTTTCGGGGTGTCTCAAAGCGATGAGACGGAAACCGATGCGGAGGACGCGGGGGCGGAAACGCCCGAAGAAGATGCCGCGGAGCAGGAAGACGCGGAGCAGGAAGACACTGAGATGGCCGCGATGCTCGAAGAGCTCGAAGAGCTCGAAGCCATGGCCGCGCGGGATGAGGCGGTTGCCGCGTCCGGGAAAGATGAGAACGGCGAATTCTCCCGGGAACTCATCGATGCGATCGCGTCGGGGGCGGAGATCACGATCGCGGTCGATGAAGCGACGAACAGTCTCATCGTCCTCGGCTCACCCCGGGCGGTCGAGCGGCTCTCCCGGCTGGCGGGGGAGATCGAGTCGCAGCTTCCCGCCGCGCCGAGTCAGATCCGCTACATCGCGCTGCCGGAGTCGATCAATCCGGCGGATCTTTCGCGGCTGATCAACCAGACGCTGGCGCAGATGACCCCGCCGGGCGGCGACCGGGGCGATTACCGCCGCCGCGTCTCGGTGATTCCCGATCAGACCGCCGGGGCGTTGATCGTCGCGGCCAGCGACCGTGATTTCGAAGCGGTCGGTGAGTTGATCGCCGCCCTCTCCCAGCCGGCCGGGACGGAGCAGATGGTCGTCAAGGTCTATCCGCTGGAAACGATCACCGCCGAGCGGGCGGCGGGCAGCGTGCGCGATCTGATCACGCCGGACGGCGCTTTTCCGCAGCCGCGACAGCGCGGCCGCCAGGCGCAGCGCATGCGCAACCTCGCGATCACGCTGATGATCGATGAGCAGAGAATCGAAGCGGTCTTTGATCCGGACCGGATCCGGGTGACGCCCGACGCCGCCGCCAACGCCCTGATCGTGATGGGGCCGGCCGAAGCGATCGCGTTTGTCGATCAGTTCATCGAGATGATCGATCAGTCGCCGCAGCGGGCGCAGTCGACGCTGAAGATGTTCGCCCTCGATCACGCCCCGGCCAGCGAGATGCGGAACACGCTGCGGAACCTCTTCCAGGCCCGCTTTCGCGCGATGCAGTCGCGGCTCGGCCCCGGCGCGATGATGCCGGAGTTTTCGATCGATCAGCGCACGAACACGCTGATCGTCACCGCCTCGCCCGAGGCGATGACGGAAGTGGAAGAGCTGCTGCGCAAGCTCGATCAGCCGCTGGGCGAAGAGGTGTTTCCCCTGCGGACGGTCGAACTGGAAACGGCCGAACCGCAGCGGGCGGCGCAGATTCTCGATCAGACCGTGCTCGCCGCCGACCAGCGCCGCCGGTCCGAGACGACGATCGTGCCGGATAACAATTCCGGCGTGCTGCTGATTCGCGCTTCGGCGGAGATCAACGCCGAGATCGATCGCGTGCTGGCGGAGATCGACCGTGACGCCGTGCGCGAGTTTGAAGTCCGCACGATCACCCTCGAACGCGCCAATGCCTCGGCGGTGGCGGATGCGGTGCAGCGCTTCTACGACGACCGGGCGCGGATCGCCTCGGCCGGACGCGGCCGGCGCGATCAGTCGCGCCGGATTTCCATTATCGGCGACGAGGCGAGCCGCACCCTCCTCGTCGCCGCCTCGGACCGGGACTTTGAGAAGATCGAGGAGCTCATCGAGCAGTTCGACTCTCCGCAGGCCACGCAGTCTCTGACGTTCCGCGTCTTCGAGCTTCAGCACGCGCGGGCAACCGATATCCGCGACACCGTGCAGGGATTGATCAACGATCTGATGTGGAATCAGCCGGGGATGTGGTTGTGGCCCCCGCAGCAGCGCGGCCAGCAGCGTGACCGCGGCTCGCTGGCGGTCCGGGCCGATTCACGTCTGAATTCGCTGATCGTGACCGGCGAAGGCGATCGCTTCGAGCTCGTGGAGCCGCTGATCGAGATGCTCGACGCCCCGGCGGCGGCCCACGCCGAACGCATCGTTCGGATCTACCGGGTGCAGCACGCCCGCGCGCAACTGGTCGCGGAAGTGCTCGAGGAAGCATTCGTACCCGACCGGCCGTGGTGGCAGCCGGCCGATCCGAGCGACCCGCGCATCCGTTACGACGATCCGACGAAGGCGATCATCGTCGCCGCCTCGGCGCGGGAACACCGCGAGATCGCCGAGCTCATCGAATCGATTGACGATGAAGTTACGCCGCGCGATCACGAGACGCGGGTGGTCGGCGTTGAGTTCGCCCGCGCGCCGGAGCTGGCGCAGACGCTGCGGACCTTTCTGAACGATCGGGCCCGGGCGATCGACGCGCCGGCGCCGACCGCGACGATCCTTTCCAGCGCCTCGGCCAATGCCCTGGTCATCTCCGCCGATAACGAGACGTTCACCCTGATTGAAGACCTGATCGATCGGCTGGACACCTCCGAAGTGACCGGTGACCGGTCGATCGAGATCATCGCGCTCCGCGATGCCGAAGCCCGCGACATCGCCCGAATCGTGCGCGAACAGTTCAGCCGGCGCGGCGACCTGCCCGGCGTGACCGTCACGCCCGATGCCCGCACCAACTCGCTGATCGTCAGCGCCCCCAAGCAGTTGACGGGCCAGGTGGCCGCCCTGATCGATCGGCTCGACACGCCCTCGGCCAGCGATGAAACGATCATCCGCACCTACGCGCTGGAAGGCGCGCGGGCGGAAGAGGCCCAGCGACTGCTCGCCCAGACCCTGCAACTGGACAATCGCGGCCGGGCGGAGGGGATCACCATTCGGCTCGAAGAAGCCGAGCTTGAACCGGTCGAGATCACGGCGCGGATCGTCGCCGACCGTCGTTCCAATTCGCTCATCGTCACCGCGACCGAGCCGTCGTTCCCGGTCATCGAATACCTCATCCGGCAGATCGACGATGTGCCCTCGGTCAGCCCGGTCGATTACCGCATCATTCGTCTTGAGCACGCGATGGCGAGCGATGTCAGCTTCACGCTCCGCCAGTTGGTTCGGGCCACGGAACGCGATGAACCCTCGCCGCGCATCGATTACCTTCGCGCGGAGAATCAACTCGTGATCGCCGCGACAAGCGAGCAGTTCAAGCAGATCGACCGCATACTTGAAGAAATCGACGTGCCGGCGGATCGCGAGCGCAAGACACGCTTCGTGCCGCTGGAATTCGCCGAGGCGCAGCAGGTGCAGGAGGCGTTGTCGGTGTTTTACGGTCCCGGCGCGTTCGATGCGGATACGCCGGCCAAACGAAACGTGCGCATCGTGGCGGATCCCGCGACCAACTCGCTGGTGATCAGCGCGGACGAAACGGAATGGGAGGGGATTCAATCTCTGCTGTCGGAGCTCGACAGTGAGGAATACGACTCGTCTCTTCAGCTTCGCGTCCTGCCGCTGACCTACGCCGATGCTTCTTCGGTCGCGCGGGCGATCAACGAAGCATTTCAGGGGACGATCGAGCGCCGGCCCGGCGTCGATCGGGCTCGTCCGCAGCGCGGTCAGCGCGATCAGCCGGATGACCCCCGCGCGGTGGAGCCCCCGGCGCTGCTGGTGGAGTCGCAGGAGTGGGTCCGCGCCTCCGCCGAGCCGCTGACCAATTCCGTCATCGTCTCCGCATCACGGCAGAACATTCGCAAGATCGAGCAGATCGTCGAGCAGTTGGACGTGGCGGATTACGCCAAGCTGCCCGCGCCGCGGATCATCCCCGCGCGGAACGGCAACCCGGAACAGCTCGCCCAGTCGCTCCGGCGACTCTACGAGCCCTCCGGCGACCGCCGCGGCCGGGACACGCTGCGGATCGTGGCCGACACCGGCTCGAACTCGGTCATCGTTCGCGCGACGGACGAAGAGTTTCAGCAGCTCAGCGCACTCGCCGAAGCGCTGAATCAGGAAGCGGGGGAGCAGGGCGTCTCCGTCCGGGTGCTTCGGCTCGCCGCCGCCCCCGCCGCGCGGGTCGCCAGTGCGATCCGCGATGCTTTCGGTGAGAAGGCGCGGCAGACGAACCAGCCGCTCTCGATCCAGGTCGATGCCGCCGGCAACGCGCTGATCATCGCCTCCACCGGGGGGCTCTTCCGCGAGATCGAAGAGACGGTGGCGCAGCTCGATGCGCTCGCCCCCGGAGGCGGGCAGGGCATCTTCATCATCGAGCTCGAGCACATCTCGCCCGACGAAGCGAAGAACGTGGTCGAGACGATCGGCCTCCATCAGCCGCAGCGCGACGATTCCGCGGCGCGGCTGGTCAGCGAACCGATCCGCATTTCGACCCTGCGCGGGCGCAACGCGGTCATCGTGATCGCCAACCCCGCCGATCAGGACACC
>SKZB01000384.1 GCA_007127615.1 Phycisphaerales bacterium
AAGCCGTTCAACCATGATGACCTGGCGAGCATGATGCTTCGCACGTTCATCTCCGGTGATGCCGCGTAAAGGCCCGTCCCGCCTCCGCTCACCCGGCCTCTCGGCTTCCCGGCCTTCGGGGCTTCGGGCTTTCGGGCCTTCGGGCCGGTCGCCCCGCGAAACCGTATCAATCGCGCGGTGATCGCGGGTGCGGGGAAGCGCTTGCCGGATGCGGCGTGGGGCCGGCGAAAATCGGCCGCCACGGGGCGCTACGGCACCTCGGGGAAAAGAAATCAGTGAATGATGATCTTCGGGCAATCTCCCGGCCGAATGGTCCGTATTACCTCGTTTCGGTGCCGGGCAGAGAAAGTTGCCCGGGCCGTTCCGGGAAACAATCCGAAAACGGAAGCACCGGCTTCCTTTGTCTTCAACCAAGAGGAGTTCACCGCCATGAAGCGTCGAATTTCGTGTTGTCGATCGAGTTCCATATGGTCTGTCACCGTCGCGGGAGCGGGTTGGGCGGGTTCGTTGTTCTCGGGTGCCGCGCTGGGGGCTGATCCGTCGGCCACGATCACGATCGAGGTCGACGGCCGTCCCGCGGTCGTCATCGTTGATGAACACAGCAACCAGAGCGGCGGGCAGTATCACTATGACGCCAGTTACGCCGATCCGAACGGCATGTGGACCGTCAGTTGGGACTACTGGGTCCAGCCGGATCCGCTTCAGGGGAATGCCGCGATCATCGGTTCGACCGCCGTTTCGAACGGCGCCGATGATGAGGCCGAGTTTCGGATCGCCTTCGAGGTACCGCTCTGTCCGGTGATCGAGGGGCCGTCGCTGCTCGGCGCGTTCGTCGTGGTTGCCATTGAAACGAACGAAAATGGCGGCTGGATGCAGGATGTGAATCAGCAGTCGGTCTGGGCGGTCACCGCCGATGGCGATGATGCCCATGGGGCCTACTACTCGCCCTTCTTTCTGGGTTCGAGCGGACAGGGAAGTGCGTCACTGTCGACCCAGTTCGGTTCGCCGTTCCCGAGCCAGCCCGGGCCTCCGGTCTTCGAGAAGGCCGGATTGCGGCATCGGTTCTCGCTGACCGGCGGCGACTCCGCGAAGTTCACGACTTCGTTGTCGATCGGCTCCCGGACGGATGAATATGGCGAGTGTCCCGACGAAAGATTTCTCGCCGGTGATCTGAATCTGGACGGCGCCGTGAATGTCGCCGACCTGCTCCAGCTCCTTCAGGCCTGGGGACCGTGCGAGGGCTGTCCGGCGGAACTGAGCGGTGACGGGTGGGTCAATACCGCTGACCTGTTGATTCTGCTGTCCAACTGGGGCTGAAACCGCGGCCGGGTGCGAAAATTGCGGTTTTCGGGCTCAAAATCGTCCGGAGCGGTTGGCCGGTCAATCGGCTCCGGGCGATTTTTTAATGGATATTCTCGGACATTCACCGATCCGTTCCTTGCTTCCCGATCGGGGTGTGCTAGACTCCGACTCAGAGATCGGGAGAGTCTGATTCTTTCGATTTTACAACTGAACGTAGTTCGCGGAAGGCGAATTGAAGGGCATCGCACACGGCTTTAACGCTGCTTGACACGACTTGACGTTATTGCCGTCGCAGTCGTCGTAGCGGCAGTCGCCGTGAACGAGATGCCAGTCTTTGAGCAGGCCGACACGGTTGGGTACCCGAACTCGGGTATTCAGGCGATCGGCCTGTCTTGCTTTTTGCACCGTTCGAGTTCGCCAACCACCGGCAGGACCGGCCGAATCGGAGCTTCGATCTTTCGAAGCTTCCGGACCGTGCGGGGATTGATCGAAGGAGGTATGAGAGAGGATCGAGAGAAGATCGCTTCCGGGGAGGATTGAGAAGGGTGAGGATTGAGAAGGGAAAGGATGTCGGCCAGGACATTGAATCGGTGTTGAGAGATGTTCTCACGGGTCAAGGATTGCACCCGCCCTGCGCACCTGACGGCGGCTGATGGCGCTCGTCAAACCAACAGGAAGAAGACAAGCGAGGAAGTACTCGAGAGAAGGAGAATCATTATGGCGGTTCCGACCGGACGATCGATCAAGCTAACCCCCTCCATTCTGCTTGCGGCGGTGTGCGCAGCCGGCATGGGCCTGACCCCGACGACTGACGCGTCCTTCGCCGGGCCGACGGTCATGCTCGACTGGAGCGCAAGCGGCTCCGGCCAGTCAAGTTCGTTTCTCATGCACGAACACAGCGACAACGACTGGTTCGACTCGTCGACGAATGCGTGGTCGTTTCAGGGCGGCGCCAACAAGTCGGCCTGGGGGCTGAACTGGGTCGTGGAAGCCGCAAACAGTCCGGGTGCTCTCGCCGGCACTCTTCCTGCGAACCAGTTCGTCAATGCCAATCTGGCCGTGACGAACAACACGGACAGCTACCAGACGTTCGTCGGTCTGGTGACCTTTCTCCTGCCCACCGAGTTTCAGGGCGGAACGCTGATGAACGGCTCCGTCAGCGCAAGCGTGCAGGACGTTTTCGGGACCGGCGCGGAGATTCGATCCGTCGATGATCAGCCGATCTATCAGGCGCTGATTGATGGAGCGAATGTTCAAGACCTGATCTCGAGCAACTTCAGTCTGACCGCGAATGGTGGGGCCACCGAATCCGCCTCGGACTCGTTCGGCATTCCCAGCCCGGTCTCGGGCCCGGTGGCCATGGAGAGCATTTCCGTTCTGCTGACCTTCGAGTTGTCGCCTCACGACACGGCCAACGTCGTCGGATCGTTTGAGATCGCTGCGATTCCCGCGCCGGGCGCCATGGCGCTCTTCGCCGGATTGGGACTCTTCTCCTCCCGGCGACGCCGACCGTAGTCAGTCAGTGACGCGGAGCGGCCGGCGACTTTCGAAAGCGATGGTCCCGGACCGAAGCCGCCGTCACACCGGCTGAAGACACGGGTCGAAGACATGGGTCGAAACCATTGATCGGGACCTTTGATCGGAACCATTGATTGAAACAACAAGGACGCACGAAGAAAAGCGGAGAGAAAAGAGATGAATGATCGAATCTACAGCTTTCGAGCGAAGGACGGACCCGCATGCCTGATGATGGCAACGGCTTCGCTGCTTCTCGCAGCGAGCATTGCTTCAGCGGGCATCAGTCCGCCCGTACTCGAAATGGATGTTCAGGTATTCAGCACGGCAGACACGAACACGCCCCTCTATGATCAGACGGTTCTCCCGAGCAAGAGCGGTTCGCTCGGACCGGCCGGCAACAACGCGTGGGGATTTGATGTCGGCGTCTTCAACCCCAACTTCAATATCACCGGCGAAATCAACGCCAGTCCGACGATCTCACCCACGGCGGCGTTTCTCAATCCCACCCTGAACTTTACGAACAACTCGACCGAATCGTTGTGGTTCATGGTCTCGATCAAGATGCCGACGTCCCATCTGTTCCCCCTTCCCCTTGAATGGGCATCGTCCGCATCGTGGACCCTGACCGGGCCGCAGCCGGAGCTCACGACGCTTTCGGATACCCCGCTTTGGGCCGTCTCGACCGACGCGGGCAGTCTCGGAAGCCTGTTCGAAGATTCGACGGCGATGAACAATAACAACCTGAACATCAGCAACAACATGAGCGGCCCGCTCGGTGGATCGGTCGCTGAGTTCATGATGATTGACTTGGCGTTCGAGCTCTCACCGAACGCGGTCGGCGGCGTCAATGGCCTGTTCACGGTCGTTCCCGCGCCGGGTGCGCTCGCCCTGCTCGGCTGCGCCGGGCTGTTCGGCACGAAACGTCGACGGCGCATCTGAAGAAATGCGATGGGATGTGAAGGTAGGCGAAGGATGCGAAAGCATTCGAATCGCGAACCCGAGAATGTTTGAATGTTTGAATGCTCGAATGATTGAGACAGTATTGCCCGGACCGAGCTGTTTTCAGACTGCCCCACCCACGCCGCCTCAGCCCATTTTGGCTGGGGCGGTTTTTTGGTCTTTCCGGAAGTCGTGTGGCCAGGTTTACCCTGGATCCGCCGTGGCGATCCTCGGCTGGATTCATCAATGTCGTGCCGGGGACTCGACGCACGCGCATCTCGATACCCTTGATCCTGGTGCAGATCATCTCGGCCGTACTCGTGCAGAGCGGCCGATCGCCTGACGGTGCGAAGCCCGAAAACGGCCGGGCACGTGAAGGCCATGCGGTTCGCTTCGTGCCGATCGCGCCGGAACTGCGGCCGATTCTGCTGGCCCGGTTCGATGAAGCCGAGCTTGGCACCGAAGCGGTGATCCCGAGACTGAGCAATCCGGGATTGAACCTTCGCACCCACTGTCAGCGCATCATCCAGCGTGCCGGCGAACAGCCATGAGCCCGGATGTTTCACAATCTCCGGGCATCGTGCGCGAGGGACGGGTGCGGGCGGTTCCCGGGCCATACCCCCGCTCATCGCCGCGAAGCACGATCTGCACACCCGTGACTTACACATCACGGCTCACGGCTGCGGCCGGAATCGGTGATCTGTTCGCAAGCGGCGGCAAGGGTGGGGATAAAGGCGGCGCAGGATCCGGCGCACTTGGGGCGCAAAGTGCGGCGCAGCACGAAACTTGCTCGATTGCACTGAGCTCGATTGCTCTGATTCGTACGGAACGCCGGAATCCCACGTCTTATCGGGGGTTTGCAACGCGACGCGAGCGCGACGCGCGGTGCAAAGTGGAAAATGGGCCAGAGTGGACTCGAACCACCGACCTCACCCTTATCAGGGGTGCGCTCTAGCCAGCTGAGCTACTAGCCCGTTCACGGGGAGTATAGCAAACGGGCCGACCAGTGTCATCCTGGTCGGCCCGCGCGATTGTCAAGCGTTCGAGACAAGGGGTCGCTCGGCCGTGGCTTCCTTCGTTCCGCGTGCCGCGGCGGCGGGAGAAATCAGCCCCAGTTCTCCAGCAGGAGCAGAAGATCAAAGACGTTGACCGTGCCGTCTTCATTCAGATCGCCGGGACAATCGGCACCGCCGGGGCAGGAACCCCAGTTCTCCAGCAGAAGCAGGAGGTCAAGGACGTTGACCACGCCGTCGCAGTTGAGATCGGGGTTGGGCTGCGGACCGCCGGCGGGAATGATCTTGAAGATCGCGCCGGGCGAGTGCTGAGCGATGTAGAGCTCGCCGCGCGCATCCTCGCCGAACGCGCTGACCCAGGAAATGCTCGCCCCTTCGATCGAGGGGGAGAGTTGGCCCTGGATCATGACCGCCGGATCGCTGCCGCCGGTCGTGGGATCGTACGGCAGATCACGGCTCTCCGGATCGAGCGCCCAGATTCGGGCCGAGCAGAAGTCGCCGTAGATGTACTGCCCCTGCAGGCCGGGAATATCGCAACCGCGGTAGACATAGCCGCCGGTGATCGCGCAGTTGGCGCCGGAAGCGCCGAAGATGGCGTAGGAATGAATCGGGAAGACGAGGTCGTTCTGCGGCGGGCATCCGGTGGTGTTAAAGCTTGCGAAGCCCTCGTAGCAGCGCCAACCGTAGTTCTCACCGCCTTCGCTTGAAGCGGGCTGGAAATTGATCTCTTCCCAGAGGTTCTGGCCGACATCGCCGATCCACAGATCGCCGGTCTGGCGATCAAAGGAGTTCTTCCACGGATTGCGCAGTCCGTACGACCAGATCTCATCCCGGAAGCCGCTCACACCCTTGAAGGGATTGTCATCCGGGATACCGAATGATTCGCCGGGTTCCACGTTGTCCACATCGATCCGCAGCATGTTGCCGAGCAGATTGTTCGTGTTCTGGGCATTGTTCTGGGGGTCGCCACCGGAGCCGCCATCGCCGACCGCGATGTAAAGGTAGCCATCAAGGCCGAAGCCGATCCAGCCGCCGTTGTGGTTCGAGAACGGCTGGCTGAAGCCGATGACGTTCTGGGCGGAACTGAGATCGGCGACGTTGGGGTCGTTCGCGGACACCGTGTAACGCCGCACCACGGTCTGCAGGTTGAAGGTCCCGCCGGTGGTGTAGTTCACGTAGAAATGCCCGTTCTCCTCGAAGTCGGGGTGGAAAGCCACGCCCAACAGTCCGCGTTCATCGCCGAGGGTGTTGCCGGACGTCACGGTACTGGTGATATCGAGGAAGGGCGTACTCAGAAGCTGGTTGGTTTCCAGATCGAGAATCCGAATGCGACCGGGTTTCTCGGCGATAAAGAGCCGAGACTCATCGTTCGGCACATGGGTGATGGCGGTGGGAAACGTCAGACCGGTGGTAAGCCGGGTTGACTCCAGGTCGGGGAGGTCGGCCCTGAGTTCAGCGGCAAAAATCGCCGTCCCGGCAAGCACTCCTGCTGCGAGCATCTGATAACGCATCATGTCAACGTGTCCTTTCTTTCTTCCTTCTGGTTTGATCAGTCTCGGGGTCAACGGGCGGGCGACAGGCAAGTTGCTGGTCTGCCACCCTGCCGGGCGTCGTCAGCCCCGCCGAATCGTCTGTAGGTGCCTGCAAACAGAGTCGTTGATCGTCCGCATACAAATGCGATCCGACGCGGCGCCTCGGCGCAAAAACGGATGGAAAGCGAATGCCCGATCCGGTCAGAGATAGCGCACAAGCCAACGACCCCGCCCCGATACCATAAAGCCCGATCCCCCTTCGGGCAAGGAAAAACCGGGAATCGGCAGCGGAGTCCGAAACTTTTCCGCGAATTCACGAATGCCGAATCAATGCCGGCCGACCGGCCATCCCGTCATTGATTATCTCTGCGCTCAGCTTGTTCTTCAGGTCCAACGCCGCGAAACTGAACCCCGAAACGGGGCCCGTTCGCAAATCAACCGGCTTCGCGTTGCGACAGATACCGAACAATGCCGGTCACATTCATCCGCAGCAGGTTATCGGAGACAAAGTGGGGAATCTGCGCCTCGCTCACGCCGGCATTC
>SKZB01000119.1 GCA_007127615.1 Phycisphaerales bacterium
CGTCGGGATCCGCATCGCACGCCTGGCGCAGCCGTCGGGCGAGTCGCTCGTCGATCTGCCGGGCAATGTCGATCAGTTCGTTGATCTGTTCGGGCGAGAGGGTGATGCCGTCTTCATCACGAAGAATCTCGTCATCGAACATGTCATCGAACGCGTCCAAATCAAGTGGCTCATCATCCGGACGAAGCAATGTTGAACCGGCGGACATCGAGCTTCCCGTTGAAACCGCAGCGGCGTTGGAAGCCGTCACTGGCGCGACCGGAATTGGCGTGACGGGCATGGACGTGACCGGCGAAACGGACGGGGACGCCAGATTGAGCGTTAGCGCGTTGGTGGCGAAAAGCAGTCCGATCAGGGCGGCGATCTTGGCCAGATGTCTCATCATGACGCGTTCATCCTTATCACACTCGACGTTCCGGGGCCGGAAGTGGCGGCACGATCAAGCCCGCCCGTCTGGTCAGAGATTGGAAATCCGTTCGAGCGTCGCCAACTCCGAGGCGAGATCGTTCAGCGACATATCCGCGGTTTCGAGCAGCACGCTGATCTCGTCATCGTCGAAGCCGAGCAACAGCCACTCCGTGCCCGTGCCGAGTGCGTCGGCCAGCGATTCGGCGCCGGGGGACCGTTCCGGACGCATATCGCGAACGGTCGCCGTTTCGCGAACATCGTCCGCTTCGTGGATGGCCACGTCTTCCGTGGGCGTGACCGATGCGTGATGGCCGAACCAGCCGGCGACCACGAAGGCCAGCCCGATACACGCCGCCATCGCCAGTTGTCCCCACACCGACGTCCGCGATCGAGCCCGGGCGGCCCGCTGAAAGGGGAGCGACGCCGGCGCGGCTTCGATGGGGAGATACCCGCGCGACGCGGCCGTCAGTCGTTTCAGAACACCGCGCGGCAGGCGGCGACTCTGGCGGGCTTCGGCGGCGAGGAGCCGGTCGACCCGCTGCAAACCGGGTTGGAGCGAACCGTCCGGGCCCCGCAGCGGGGCGGACTCGTCGCCCGCCCCGTGGCGACGGGCGTCGTCGTGATCAGCGTGATCAGAATGGGGAGGAAACTGGATCATGTGGAACTCCTGCGATCTGACCGTCAAACGCCCCGATTGACGCCTGATTGCCCGAATCAGGGCGAATTTTGGGCCCGAATCAGTCTGGATCAGTCTGGATCAGTCCAAATCCGGCTCCTGGGGTCCGAGAAAGCTCTCCAGCTTCTTGAGGGCCCGGTGCTGGCGGGCGAGAATCGTCCCGAGGGGTTGCTCGAGGACCTCGGCAATCTGCTTGAAGCTCAGTTCCGAGTGGTACCGAAGGTGGAGAACCTTCTGCTCCGCGTCGGAGAGACGGGCCACGCCCTCGCGAAGTTTGCGAAGCTGATCTTCATCCGGCCGCTCCTCACCGGAGGCGTCCGGATCGGCGCCGGCCATGCCGATGAGTGATTGTTCCTCCACCGGCCGCGCCTGACGCTTGCGCCGCCTCATCTCGTCGCGCAGGCGATTCATGGCGATCCGGAACAGCCACGCCTCGAACTTCCCCAGTTCCGTGTAGCTGCCGATCTTGCTCGCGATGGTGCAGAAGGTGGACTGCGCGATCTCTTCCGCGAGATCGACATCACCGCACTGGGCCCGCAGCAGGCCGAACACCCGCGGGCCGTACTCCTCCACGATCTCCTGCCAGGCCTTCTGGTCGCCCGAGGCGGCCCGGTCCAGACGCTGCTGCAGTTCGGATTTGTCGGGCTTCTCAGTTGAATCAGACATGGACGGGGCGGCCGGAACCGTATTCGACTTGTCTTGCAAAGTTTCCGCTGCCCGAAAGGGCATCGAACGGAGGAGCGGGCAGTCTATTTCCTCGGCACCCTTCGTGGTAGTGTGCCGCGACGGCGGGAGGACGGGCGGCCGCCTCGGACCGCTTGATGGGAAAACCCGATCATCGGCACCCGCACGGCTGCCGGACTACAATCGACGCCCATGTCTCTGATCGCGGCCGCCCTTCATATCAGAATTGATGAATGGCTGGGCGGGATGCCCGCGCTGTTGCTGCTGGCGATCGGCGTTCCGCTCATGCTCTGGGGCGCCGATCGACTGGTCAGCGGTTCGGTCAGTCTCGCCCGGCGGCTGGGCGTTTCCACCGTCATCATCGGGCTCACGGTTGTCTCCGCGGGCACCTCGGCCCCGGAACTCGTGGTGAACCTGATCTCGGCCACCGGCGGAAATCCCGGTCTGGGTTTCGGGAACGTCGTCGGCTCCAACATCGCCAACATCGGCCTCGTGGTCGGTATCGGCGCGATGATCATGCCCATGCGCGTGCACAGCCGGATCATCCGCAGTGAGCTGCCCTGGCTCACCGGCATTTCCATCGGTGCGATCCTGCTGGTGCTCATCCCGATCGGACGCGTCAACGGCGATGACGGCGGGCGACTTCAATTTGGCTTCAGCACGATCGAAGGCATCGCGCTGTCCGTTGCGTTCCTCGTGCTCACGTACCTCTGGTACCGCGCGTGCAAGTCGCCGGTCTCCGATCCGATCTCCCGCGAGGTCGAAGATGTCACGAAAGACGCGGGGGACCAGTCGCTGCCCGGCGCGATCGCGATTTTTCTCATCGGACTGGCGTGCCTGCTGATCGGCGGCAAGTTCACCGAAGTCGGGGCGGTGCGGATCGCTTCAGCGCTGGGATTGAGTAACGCCGTCATCGGCATGACGGTCGTGGCGGTGGCGACGAGTCTGCCGGAACTCACCACGACCGTGGTGGCGGCGCGGCGCGGGCATGCCGATCTCGCGATCGGCAATATCGTGGGGTCGAACATCTTCAACATTCTGCTCGTCCTCGGCGTGACCAGCACGATCGCGCCGATCCCGTTGCCCCCCCACGGTCTACAGGACCTGTTCGCCATGCTGGCGATGACCCTGCTGCTCTGGCGGATGTGCGTGACCGATCGACTGATCGTCTTGCGGCGCGAAGGCGGCATCCTGCTGGCGCTCTACGTGATCTACATCGCGTGGGGGTTGATTCGTGAAGTCGCGTAGCGGCTTGCTCGCCGGCGCATCCCGTTCGGCCGGTTCGGCGAGACGCCGCACGTTTTCAGAACGCAGCCCGCGCGAAGATTGCCGCCGGGGTCAGTCGGGCAGATGGTCATCGTCATCGTCATCGGAATCCGGTCCGCCGCCATCGCGAAAACCGGACACCGGCCCGGAGCCCTTGCCGGGATTGAACGGAATCGGTCCGCCCTCGCCGGGCGAGGGGTGGGAGTGCGGTGGCGACGGGGCGTGGTGGTAACCGCCCGGGTGATCCATCCCCGCCGGCGGCCGCGCGGCGGTGTAATCCTTGAACGCGGTGGAGGCTTCGATCCACGTGAGTTTCACGGTGCCGGTCGGACCGTTCCGCTGCTTGGCGATGATCAGCTCCGCCACGCCGCGCATGTCCTTGTAGGTTTCGCCCTGAATGGCGTAGCGTTCCATCTCCTCGTTCCACTCTTCATCGTTCTGGTGGTAGTACTCCTCGCGGTGGAGCATGGAGACGACGTCGGCGTCCTGTTCGATCGAGCCCGACTCTCGCAGATCGCTCATGCGCGGCCGGTGCCCCTCGCGCTGCTCGGCGGCGCGGTTGAGCTGGCTGAGACAGATCACCGGAACGTTCAGCTCGCGCGCCATCGCCTTCACGCCGCGGCTGATCTCGCTGACTTCAATCTGTCTTGACTCCGCGCGCCGGCCGGAGGTCATGAGTTGCAGGTAGTCAATCACGATCATGCCGAGCGTGTGCTTCTGCGCCATGCGCCGCGCTTTGGCGCGAAGCTGCATCAGACTCAGGCCGGGTGTATCGTCGATGAAGATCGGCGCATCGAGCAGTTCGTCGCACGCGGCCATGAGGGCCCGAAAATCATCCGGCTGGAGCATGTTGCGGCGCAGCCGCTGCGAGTCGATTCCCGAGCGGGATGCGAGCAGGCGCTGCACGAGCTGCTGCCGGCCCATTTCGAGACTGAAGAACCCGACTCCGTAGCCGCGCATCGCGACGTTCTCCGTCAGGTTCAGCGCGAAGGCGGTCTTTCCCATGGAAGGCCGCGCCGCGAGGATGATCATCTCCCCCTTCTGCAGTCCGGTGGTGATTTCATCCAGTTCGGAAAAGCCGGTGGGCACGCCGATAAGCTGCTTGCCCTCATTGGCCTCCAGGGTTTCCATCGTCGCTTTGATCAGATCGTGCAGCGACTCGATCTGTGACTGTTCGGATTGCTGCGCGATGCGGAAGATGCGCTGTTCGGCATCTTCGAGGACACTCCGCGCATCGTCCGATTGTTCGTAGGCGGTCGCGAGAATCTCGCCCGTGGCGTGGATCAGCTCCCGGATCATCGCCTTCTCACGCACGATGCGGGCGTAGTGCGTGGCGTGGGCGGCGGTGGGGACGGCGTTGGCGAGTTCGATCAGGTAATTGGTGCCGCCCACCGATTCCAGAACATCACGATCCTGCAGCACCTGGTTGAGCTGCACGATATCGATGCTGGAATTCTTGTCGTAGAGATCGACAATGGCGTCGTGGATCGCGCCGTGCGCGGGTTTGAAGAAATCCGTCCCGCTGCGCAGAACCAGCACCACATCACCGATCGCCTGGGGATCGATCAGCATGGAGCCGAGGACGCCCATCTCCGCTTCGATCGCGTGCGGGGGCAGGCGATCAAGCAATTTGCTCAGTTCGGCGGGACTGCGCTTTCGTTCGGCCCGGCCCGCACCGTGGGTCCCGTTGGTTTTCGTCGTGAACGGTTTGGGTTCTGAAGTGCTCATTCGAGAGCATCACCCTAGCTCGGGGGGCCGGCCGCAGCCCGCAATTGACAGGTCTTCCACACCCGATTCATGAAGAGGTCGCGCGATCAGCCGTCGGTCTGGCGTGAAGCGATCAGGTCGTGCCCCGCAGCATGTGCCGCCTCGGAAGACCGGCCGTGAGCGAACTTTCTGTTATTCGAGGTTCCGGCATGGACGATCGGCACCTCGCCGGTTTCCGGCTCTTCGACGGCCTGCTTCATCAGGCGTCCGGACTTGAACTTGATGATCTTTTTGCCGGGCACCGGGACCCGTTCGAGCGTCTTGGGATTCTGGGCCATGCGCGGTCTTCGGTCGCGGATTTCAAAGACGCCGAAGTCCCGGAACTCAATGCGGTTCCCCTCACTGAGTTGCTGGATCACATGATCGAGGAAGCTCTGGACGGTCCGCTTGACCGTGGTGCGCTTCTGTCCGGTTGCATCGGCCACCATGTCGATCAAGTCTTTCTTCGTTGTGGTTGGCATGCGAGATGCCCCCCTTTCCCTTTTGAGTCATGTCGGCGAGCCGAACTCAGAGCCATGAAATGGATGCCTGTTGCATCGGCCGATCCATCCGAGGACCGAAGAAATCACTGGTCAGGGCGAGACATCGACCGCAGGTCAGTATGCATCGACGCATCACCTGCGTCAAGCAGAACTTGCCCGGACCGTCCGGTGCCGGCGGGATGACGCCACATATGCAGAAAATGGAGCCGATTCGTGGCCGGTTCGTTCGGCAAAGTGGTGCCGTTTTCGCGCCGCATTCCGGCGGATCGCCCGCCCGATGGAAGCCGTCCGGCGCGACCGCCGGGAAGAACCGGGGATGGGCGGGGGAAATGGTAGTGGGAGGACGGTGGGGAGAATCGGCGGCGGCGTCAGCGGCGCTCGCCCGTCCGGCGAATGATGCGCGTGCTCGAGGAGCTGAATTCCCCGGGGCGGCCGTTGATCGTGCGCAGATTCTCCCGGGTGCGAATCTCGACGTGCGCCCAATCGCCGTACTCGGCGATCTGGTCGTCGGCGGGTTGCGCATCCGCGCGCGACTGCTCCCATCCGCTTCCCGATGAAGCGTGCAGCGTGGTCCGGTCCTCATCGGTGGTGATCAGCGCGCGGACCGTATCGTACTGATGCGATGAAGCGCTTCCAATCGAAGGCGGCGCCGCGCATCCGGTGACCGTCGCAACGGAACCTGCAGCCAGGAGAACGTTCAAACGGATCTTTTTCAGTATCGCTTTCAGCATCACTCTCACCTCTCCCGGAGAAAGGAACAAAAGCTGTTCCATGCCGTCCGTGAGCAATGAGCCTGGCATCAAGCGAATTCATGATGCGAAGAAGCCACATCCGTGTGGCGTGGAAGCAACTTGTCTCGTCCGAGAACCGGTCATCTTCTCCCGAAACCCTAGCGCAGTCACGTGCTCGGGGCGCGTCGGCCGGAGGAAAAGACGGGGCGGTTTTCCGGTTCGATGGGTGCGGCCCCGCCCGTAAGATCAGCCGTCACGATGATCACGATGACCTCACGATGACCTTTGGTTGTATGCCTGAATTTCAGAACGGTGGGGCGTGTCGGCGGGAAGAACGCGGCGGCAAATGTCAGGCCGGGCGGTCCGGAACCTGTCACTTCGCGTGAATCCACCCCTCGGTTCACCCGATTGCTCGGCGCCTTCCCGCCGACACCGCGCCGTTGTTCGCCCCCGGCCCGTCCCGCGCGTCCCTCCGTCGCCGCCCTGTTTTCGTGCCGTAGCCGACTCGGCGACCTCTTGTAGAATGGGGGTATAATGGGGGAAGATGTCGGAAACCCCGATTGTCCGCGTAGCTCAATTGGATAGAGCGTCGGCCTCCGAAGCCGAAGGTTGCAGGTTCGAGTCCCGCCGCGGACGTTTCAGACCGTGTTGACCCGCGTCCCGTTTCGGCCTCCCGGTGCCCATGGACGCATGGACGCATGGACGCATGGACGCTTCGTCGCCCTTTCGGATGGCGGGCATGAGGATGAACGCCGGCTTCAGACGGACGCTCAGTCCGGGTTGGTTTC
>SKZB01000446.1 GCA_007127615.1 Phycisphaerales bacterium
TCAGTGCAGAAGCACCATCGCCGTGCGCCGTGGCACCCCGCACCGGGCGTCTTCGTTCGGTCGGGTGATCGTCGTTCCAACAGGCACGGCCGACTCCCGTTGGCCCGCTGGCCGTGGCACCCTGCAACACCCCCCGCGGCGCCCCGTGCCTCGTCCCAACCACTTTGTCACTCCGTTACTCAGTCACTTTATCTTCCCGTACAATTCGCCCATGTCCGGCGACTGGCTGTTCTGGATTTCGGCGATGCTGCTCGGCCTCCCCGGCGCCGGGCTGCTTCTCTGGTCGCTTTTCGGCGATCGGTCGCGCGGTGGCAAGCGCTGCCCGAAATGCTGGTACGACATGGACCGCTCGCCCACGCTTTGTTGTTCAGAGTGCGGCCTCAAAGTCCGGCGCGAACGGAAGCTCTACAAGACCCGCCGGCGCTGGCGCGGGGTGGTCGTGAGCACACTGCTGCTGCTACTTGCAACCGGTCTGGCGATCCAGCCGAAGGTTCAGCGGGACGGCTGGGTGTCGGTGTTGCCGTTGACTGTTGTTGCCTACGGCCTGTACCTGGATGAGAACGATTGGGCGAAGGACGAGCTCAAGCGACGGTATCCCGGGGTCTCCGGCAACACGATCTTTGAGGGCCCACCAGTTGGCGAGAACTCGCGCGTTTTCAGAGTGGGCTACCGTGTACTTGCGCGAGCCGCGTGGCAGGTGGCGACCGACGAAGCGACTCCTCAGATCATGGAGCAATGGGAGTTTTTTGGATTTTTCGTTTACGCCGCGCAGCGGGCACGTGATTCTGGAGACGTGAGTCGGCTGACGCGCGAGTTGAGGGAACTCGCGTGTGGAGATGATACGAATTCGAAACTTGCTCCTTTCATGCTCAGCCGGGTCCTTGATCCGGACGCCGCCGCGGAGGCGATTCTTCATCTGATTGACGAGGCGTGTCTCGCCCCGCATGAGGCGATTGACCCGCTCGGGCAGTTGTTGTTGAAGACTAATCTGGCATTGCCCTACGTCATAAAGGCCGTCAGCCATGAGAGTGTCGAGGTTCGTCGGTCTGCCTTGCTCGCCCTGCGAGAGTGGAGCGTTCGTGGCGGAACATCGGTCGAAGTGATTGAGGCCATGGAAGTGATCCTGAATCGCCGCCACCTGAACGGGGACCCCCGGAGCCACTTCGATTGGGCCCTCTGGACTCGACTTGCGCTCGAGCCGGCAGAATCGCGCCACAAGGTTCTTCAGAGACTCTGCCGGGGTGGCAACGAGTTGGCGCGGATGGCGCTGGTGCAGGGTCTTGGTCACTGGCGGCATCTGCGAACGCCGGCCATGACGCCTGAGATACTTTCCTGGTTGTGGGATGAGAGGGAGAAAGTCCGAAAGGCAGCACTGGCGGTCTTCACGACGGTGCCCTCGGCCGATCTGGTTGGTCTGGAAGCGGAACTCGACGCGCTCACGGAGCACGAGGATGCGAGCGTTGCCACGATCGCTGAGTATCGGCGATCAGAACTGGGTGCTTACCTCGTTGAGGAGTAAAAGTATGGGCCTTCGGCAAATCGTGCGGGTGGTTGGAGCGGCGGATGACAAAGGGGGAAAGAGATACGGCGCTTCAGGAATCTGCGCAAGTGACCCGTACGGATGAGAGCTTTTTCAGCAAAGGCACGAAGGCATGAAGGCACGGAGGCACGGAGGGGGGCGGTCAGCCTGGTGGTGGTTCGCCGCTCGTTGCTCGTTGCTCGTTGCTCGTCCCGTACCGGGGCCGGGGCCGGGGCTGGCGGCGAAGCCCCGCGGTGAGGTGCAACCGTCACTCGTTACCTACACGATTTCCGGAAGACTCAGAAATGTAAGGCATGAAGTGGAGGGGCGGAGCGACGATGGGAGTGACGGAGTGACAAATTTGTGCGGCGAGTAACGACTTCGTTCCTTCGTCACTCCGTGCCTGCGTGCCTCCGTGCCTCCGTGCCTCCGTGCCTTCTACAAAATCTCCGCCGCCAGACTCGCCAGTGAGCTGCGCTCCGTCTTCGCCATCGTGATGTGGCCGGAGATGCCCTGGCCCTTCATGCGCTCGACGAGGTAGCTCAGCCCGTTGGACGAACCGTCGAGGTAGGGGTTGTCGATCTGGTTGATGTCGCCGGTGAGAATGATCTTCGTGCCGTCGCCGACGCGCGAGACGATCGTCTTCACCTCGTGCGGCGTGAGGTTCTGAACTTCATCGACGATCATGAACTGATGCGGAATCGACCGGCCGCGGATGTAGGTCAGGGGTTCGAGTACCAGGGTTCCGCCGGCAATGAGCTGGTTGATGCGCTGTTCGGTGGTGTGACTCTCCGCGTGCTGGCTGATGTCGCTGCCGCGCGTGGAGAGGAGGTAGGCGAGGTTATCGAAGATCGGCTGCATCCACATGGCGAGCTTTTCGTCTTTGTCGCCCGGCAGGTAGCCGATGTCCCGGCCGAGCGGCATGATCGGTCGCGCCGCGAGCAGCTTGTCGTAGCGCTGCTCCTTGAAGACCTTGTGCATCCCGGCGGCCATGGCGAGCAGGGTCTTACCCGTCCCCGCCGCCCCGAGCAGGGTGACGAGCTTGATCTCATCATCGAGCAGCAGATCGAGGGCCATGGTCTGTTCGACGTTGCGGGCCATGATTCCGAAGGTCGGCCGCCGCGGGCCGGAAATGGGAATCAGGTGATCGGTTTCCGCGAGCAGGCGCGCGAGCCCGGTGTGCGATTCATCCTCCGCCGCGCGCAAGAGGAAAAACTGGTTCGCCAGCGGCGTGATCTTGATCTGCTCGCCGTTCTCCCCCTCGATGAACAGGTACGTCTCGATCGCGCTGACGGCGATCTGGCGCTCGTTGTACAGTTCGTCGATCACCGTACCGGGGACGGTCACTTCGAGCATGCCGGTGTAGAGCCAGTCCGCATCGACCTTCTGCGCTTCAAAGTCCTCGACGCGCAGTCCCAGCGCATCGCCCTTGACGCGCGCGTTGATGTCCATCGAGATGAACACCGTGTGTTCACCCTGTTCGTGCATGGCGTGCGCGACGGCGAGGATCCGGTTGTCCGCTTCGTTGAGATCGAGCGCAAACGGCGCGGAGCGATCGCAGCGATCGAGCCGCAACGTTCCCCCGAGTGAATTGAGCGGCACGCCCTCGAACAGTCGGCCTTCCTGGCGCAGCTTGTCGATCTGCCGAATCACCTGCCGTGCGTTGCGGCCGGTGTCATCGTTGTTCTTCTTGAAGCGGTCGAGTTCCTCGATGACCGCCATGGGAATGACGACTTCGTGTTCGGCGAACATGAAGATCGCATTGGGATTGTGCAGAAGCACGTTCGTGTCGAGAACAAAGTGTTTTCGCACGCTTGACTCACGGCCGTCAGACTCGACGGGCTTCGGCTGGCCGCCCTTTGCCTGGGGCGGGTCGGACGACGGACGGGTTGTGGTGCTCTTGACGGTCGGTGCCAACGGACGCTCCTCCAGATACATGGGGGCGTGATCCTCCTCGTAAGACCCTCCCGGCGGGTGGGGCAATTCCGCATCAACCGGCGGAAGCGCCCTGGCCGTCGGCTCCTGCCGATATTATCGGCACGTGCGGGCGAGGAAATCGAAAACCGAACCGGAAATCATCGGCCAGATGGCCGCGCGATTGAACCGGATCTTCACGAACGGACGGGGGATAACTGAGGCGGACCGCCGACACCGAGGACGGTTGTGGGAAACGCATCCGTCAGATTACGCCGTTCCCGCCGGCCCGGTTCGGGTTCCGGCGTGATCATCTGCCGGTTCAGCGCGAATTTGGCGAACGTCGACCGGGCGGTCTATGCTGCGGGAGAGAAGTCTTCGTTTCGTTTTTCATTCGGGTGCGACCGCCGCCGCCGGATGAGCCACTCGCCTCTTCGCCCGGAAAACGCCCCATGACTGTTCGTGATGTGATGAACGTGCTCGAAGCGATCGCGCCGCTGCACTACGCCGAAGAGTGGGATAACGTCGGCCTGCTGATCGGATCCACCGAGTGGACGGCCGAGGCGATCATGCTGACGATCGACCTGACCGAAGAGGTTCTGCTCGAAGCGATCGAAGCGAAGACGCAGATGGTGGTCGCGTACCATCCCGCGATCTTTACGCCGCTGAAGCGGGTCACCGAAGCGACGGTGCGCGAACAGACGGTTCTGCACGCCGCCCGGGCCGGGATCGCCGTCTACAGCCCGCACACCGCACTCGACGCCGCGCCGAACGGCGTCAACGACTGGCTCGCCCGGGGATTCGGTGAGGGCGATGTGCGGGCGCTTGAAGCGTACCACGCGCTGCCCCAGTCGGAAGAATGCAAAATCGTGACGTTCTGTCCGGCCGAAGCGGTCGACGCGATCCGGAACGGGCTCGGCACCGTCGGCGCGGGTCGCATCGGGGCGTACCAACTCTGCTCGTTCGAGTTGCGCGGTCAGGGGACGTTCTTCGGAGGAGACGCAACGAATCCCGCCGTCGGCGCGAAGGGCACACTTGAACGCGTCGATGAAGTGCGGTTGGAGATGGTCTGCAGCCGGTCGGCCCTCGGGCTGGCGGTCATCGCGCTGCGCGAATTTCATCCGTACGAAGAGCCGCCGATTGAGATCTACCAGCAGCAGCCGCGCCCCGATCGAACCAGCGGCGCGGGCAGGCGCGTTACCCTCGATCAGAAGGCATCGCTGAGAGAGATCGTGGAGCGCACCAAGGCGCGTCTCGGCGTGGATCGGCTGCGCGTGGCCACCGGTCGCGGCCGGGGTGATACCTACCAGACGATCGGTCTCTGCGCCGGGGCGGGCGGCTCGCTGCTCGATGAAGCGGTCAACCAGGGCTGCGAGCTGTTCTTCACCGGCGAGATGCGCCATCACGACGTGCTGCGGGCGCAGGCCCGCGGTTGCACGGTCGTCCTTGCCGGGCATACCAACACCGAGCGCGGCTATCTGAAAGTCCTGCAGGAGACGCTCCAGGCACAACTCGGCGGCGCCACCATCCGGGTCTCTTCGTGCGACGAAGACCCGCTCCGGCCGATGTGACGAGCGAGCCGCAGAAATGCGCTAATCCCGACGACGCGGATTGAATATGTTGTCGAGAATATTGCCGATCTCGCCCGGGACGAGTTGACGCGTGATGACCTCACCGACAAGTTTGGCGATGTCGATATCCGGTTCGGTCTTCAGTGACCCGAACTTCCCGCGCGTGACGATCGGAACTTCGATTGCCTGAACGGTTTGCCGGGTCTTGTCATCTGAGAAGTCGCGGGCGATGCGGGGGAGGACGCTGCCGGCCAGCGCGCCGAGCGGCACGGCCGTGCGAAGCCGTACCTCCCGCGTGTTCAGATCGATCGCGCCGGAGTACGGCATCGTGAGGGTCCCCAGCCGGACCGTGAACTGATCGTACTCGACCACACCGCTGCGGACGCGGGCTTCGATCGGCGCGATGTGACCCCGCAGATCACGCGTCAGATCCACACCCGCGCTGATCTGCGCGAGCGAGAGAATGGTGAAGAGCGGCGTGCGCTGATCAAACTCCACCGCGCCGATGGTCAGGTTGATATCCGCATTCAGACGTGACACGCCGCCGATCATCGGGAAGGTCGCGCTGGAAACCGTGGCGGAAAGCGGTCGATCGGATTTGACGATGTCGCCCAGCAGCGGGTGAATCGACGCCAGAACCTTCTCGCGCAGCAGGGGGTTGATCTCAAGCTCCGCGCGAATCGGGTCGGCCCCCGAAACGTGAATCTGTCCATCGCTCGCGGTGCCGCGAGCGTTCAGCCAGCCGTTGGGCGAGGTGACTTCCAGCGAGATGGTGCCGGTCTCTGTGGAGAACTGCGCCGTCTTCAGGGAGGCGTTCATGATCTGGCCGACCGTCGCGGCAAAGTAGCCGTTCATGCGCAACAGCGCATCGACCAGCGCCGAGGGCACCGAGTCGAGGGTTGCGTCCAGATCAAGGGTCGCGTGCTCCGTATTGAAGCCGCCGTCGCGGGTGAGCAGGCCGAAGATCGCGCCGTCGACGTTCATGGAGCCGCGTGCGCCGCCGAGTTCACTGACGGCTTGCGCGCGGAAAGTCGTTTGATCGACCGGATCGCTCGAACGCAGCGTGACATCCAGATCGGTCAGCCGGGCACTTTCGCCCGAGGTCGTGTCGATGCGCAGCGGACTTCCCCTGAGCCGGATATCAAAACGCGCTGCGTGCGCATCGAACGGTTCGTTCAGCAGAACTTCGCGCGGCAGAATGATCTCGGCGACCCGAAGCGTGGCGGGAAGATCGTGGGTCACCCTCAGCACGCGATTGTCTTCACTTTGCGCGAGCAGTCGTTCCGTCGCGGCGGGGCTCAACCGCAGCTCGGTCGTCTCGCCGCTCAGCCGGACATTTTCAGCGTCGAGAACGAGGTCAAAGCCGCCCCTGATGCGGTCGAGGTCGCTGGTGAGGTTGGCCGTCAGGGTGTCGCCGCGCTGCCGAAACGAGATGCGCAATGCGCCGCCGCTGCCGGCCCAGGTCCGCAGCGATTCCGGCTCCCGTCCGAGCAGACTCTCGATTGCCGCGACCTCGATGTCGGCCAGGTGCACTTCGCCCCGCAACTCCGGCTGCGTCTCGTCGGGGATGGAGGTCAGATCGAACGTCGCGCGCGCGCCGCGTTGGCCGGAGCCGTGCCGGTAAAGCGAGGTGGTTCCTTCGAGTCGGTACTGCGTCACTTCGGACAGTTGCGCTTCAATGTCGAGCTGCGTCGAGCGCAACTGGACGGCTTCGGCAAACCCGGGCACCTCGCCGAGTGAGA
>SKZB01000239.1 GCA_007127615.1 Phycisphaerales bacterium
TCGCCACCAGCGGCTTCGGCATCTTTTCCCTGTTGAGCGTGTTTGCCGTCGCCGTCTACCTCGCGTTCCTGCTGTTCTTCTTCAGCAATCCGGATCGCTTTTTCTTCATCGGCCGCCTGGCTCGCACCGCGGTGGACATGCGCATCGTGATCGATCTGACCCTGCTGGGTGTGTTCACCGCACTGGCGGTGCGCTTTGCCCGGCGCACGCGGGCGCGGCAGATCGATGAACAGGACCGGCGCTGTCTGGTCTGCCGGCACGATGTCCACATGACGCGCACGGAACGGGGGATCGGCCGCTGTCCGGAATGCGGCACGCCGTTCGTCAGAATCGGAGCCAGTGCCGAAACTGGTTCCGGAGTGAACAGCGAGGCGGGGAGCGAACCCGGAGCCGCCGATCGCGACCGTCAGTAGCCAGGGCACCGAGGCGCGGAGGCACCAAGGCACAAAGAGTCGTGCGAGACCGGTTCTTCTTCGTGCCTCCGTGCCTCCGTGCCTTTGCCGCTATCCTGAAAAGCCATGGCCGAAGGATTTGAGAAACACGCCCGGACCGTCACCCTGCTGACCGTGGCCAGTCGCGTGACGGGCCTGGCGCGTGATGCTGCGCTCAGCCGCGTCTTCGGCGCCGGGCCGATCATGGACGCCTTCTTCTTTGCGTTTCTCATCCCGAACCTCTTTCGGCGGCTCTTCGGCGAGGGTGCGCTCGCCGCGGCGTTCCTCCCCGTCTACTCGCGACTTCACGCGGAGGATCCCGCACAGGCGCACCGGCTCGCCTCGCTCACGATCGCCATCATGACCGTCGCGCTGGGCGTGATCGTTCTTCTCGGCGAAGGGCTGCTCTTCCTGCTGTCGTGGATCAATGACTTTGATCATCTCGCGATCAATCTGATGATGATCATGCTGCCCTACATGCCCCTGGTGTGTCTGGTGGCGGTCCTCGGCGCGATGCTGCAGGTGCACGGCCGGTTCGGCCCGACCGCCGCGGCGCCGATGATTCTCAACCTGCTCATCGTCGGCAGTGCGGTCGGGCTCGTATTCATCGTCGATCATGATGATGAAGCGCAGCGCATTGCCCACGTGAGCGTGATCGCCTCGAGCGTCTTGCTCGCCGGGTTGATCCAGGTCGCGTGGTCCCTCTTTGCGCTGCGCGACCAGAGGTGGTGGCGGCGCGATTGGGCGGGCGCGTGGCCGGAGATGCGCCGCGTGATGATCCAGGTCGGTCCGATGATCCTCGGCCTGGGCGTCCTTCAGCTCAATACGCTCTTCGACGGCATCATCGCCAGTTATCCCACCGTGGTCGGCGGGACCGTGTTTGGCATCGACTACCCCATGCAGGAAGGGGCGATGGCGACCGTCAGCTTTGCGCAGCGGCTGTATCAGTTCCCGCTCGGGGTATTCGGAATCGCCATCGCCACCGCGATCTTCCCCGCCCTCGCGCGACTGAGTGATGCCCGCGATGATTTTCTGAACATCCTGCGCCGCGGTCTTCGGCTGGTGGTGTATATCGGCCTGCCGGCCAGCGTCGGGTTGATGCTCGTGCGCGAGCCGCTCGCGGCCGTCGTCCTGCAGGGCGGCGACTTCACCGCCGAGGACACGCGCCGCGTCGGGTTCGTGCTGCTCGGCTACGCCCCGGCGATCTGGGCGTACTCGATGGTGCACGTGCTGACCCGCGCGTTCTACGCCCGCAGCGAGTCGCGCACACCGGTGCGCATTGCGTGTTTCGTCGTGGGCTTGAATCTCGCGCTCAACCTGATCCTCATCTGGCCGCTCGGCGAAGCGGGGCTCGCCTGGTCCACTTCGCTTTGTTCGTTCCTGCAGGTGACGCTGCTGATCATCGCCCTTCGACGCAGACTCGGCGTGATCGTTGATCGCGACGTGCGGCGAAGCTGGCTGATCGTACTCGCGCTGAGCGCGGTGATGGGGGCCGCGGTGTGGCTGGTCGGCCGGCCGCTGACGGGCGTCGAGCCGGGCTGGAGCGCCTCACTGCTCGCGCTCGCCGCGATGGTCTTCATCGGCGGGTTGCTCTTTCTTCTCGGCTCGCTGGCGCTGCGCCGCCCGGAACTCGGCTGGGCGCTCGGCCGCGGCCCGCAGGTGCGCTGATTCAACGGATGACGCGCCACGCGCCGGTCTGCAGGTTGCGCTCGACGGGGCGATAGAGGGTGTCGCGCTCGATGGGCGTGAAGCCCGCTTCGCGGATCGCGCGCTGCAGATCCGCCACGCTCGCCTCCTGGTGGGTGGTCGGGCCTTCCAGTTTGGTGATGTCGTACCACACCACCGTGCCGTCGATGTCATCCGCGCCGTTCTGCAGCATGAACTGCGCCATCTCCAGCGTCTGCATGATCCAGAACGCCTTGACGTGCGGGAAGTTATCGAGCATCAGGCGGCAGATCGCCAGCGTGCGCAGATTCTCCAGTCCCGTCGGCGCGGGCAGATGTTCGAGCTCGCTTTCATCCGGGAAGAACGGCAGCGGGATGATCGTCTGGTGGTAGCCGCCGGAGGCATCCGGATTCGGTAACTGTGCGCCCGGCCTGGTCAACACCACCGCTCCCGGCCAGTCGCGAATGCAGTCGGGATAACCCTCGGTCCCTTCGTCCCTTCGCTCCTTTGTCCCTTCCGCTTCGTACCCGATGCGCCGCAGCGCAATATCCTGAGCTCGCCGCAGAATGTCCATGTGCCGGATGCGCTCGTGCCGTTGATCGACGTGCCCGTAGAGCATCGTCGCGTTGGAGTTCAGGCCGAGTTCATGCGCGGCCTTGTGCACATCCAGCCACTGGGTCGAGCGGATCTTGCCCTTGAAGACCTCATCGTGCACGCGGTCGTCGAAGACTTCCGCCCCGCCGCCGGGCAGTGATCCGAGGCCGGCGTCGATCAGATCCCGAAGCACGCTCTTGATGCCTTCGTACCCCTGCTTGCCGCGTTGGCTGATCTTGGCGAGATGAACAATCTCCACCGCCGTGAACGCCTTGATGTGCAGCGCGGGTGCCGCCTCCCGAATCGTGCGCAGCATCGTGGTGTAATAATCGAACTTCAGCCAGGGATGGAGCCCGCCCACGATGTGCATCTCGGTCGCGCCGGAGGCGACGGCCTTGTGCGCTTCCTCGCGGATCTGCTCGACGGAATGTTCGTACGCGCCGTCCTGATCCTTCTTGCGGTGAAAGGCACAGAACTTGCACGAGAGCGCGCAGATATTCGAGTAATTGAGGTGACGGTTGATGTTGTAGTACGCCGCATCGCCGTGCAGCCGCCGGCGAACACGGTCGGCCAGTTCGCAGAGCGTCCAGATATCGGGCGTTTCGTAGAGCAGCAGTCCGTCCGCGATGGACAGCCGCTCGCCCTGATCAACCTTGTCGATGATCGGCGCGAGACGCGGGTCAAAACCGGGCTTCGGCGCGGGGCGAGGCGATTCTGTTCGGGGCGTGGTCGAAATCGTTGTCATGGTTTGGTTTCCGTCGTGCATGGTAGGCCGTTCGCGTGGTTCGGGTCGTGCGGCCGGCCGCGGCGCCAGGGGTTCACAAAGTGTGCCGGTTGCCTTGATTGACGATTCGGAAAGGCCGATATCCGATCGCAGCGGCCCCCGCCATTCACCCCACCCTGCGACCCTTCCAGTGAGCGACCTATGGATCAGAAGCCACGCGACATTGCCCCCTTCTCCGATGAGAAAGATGAGAACACCGCGGGGAATGCCTCGGCCCCGGATGAGCCGACGGCGGATGCCTCCGCCTCCCCGTCCGACGCCCGCGAACAGGGGGATCAGGTCCTCGACATCATCGCCGGGGTGGAGAACCAGCTGGCGCGGCTGAAAACCGCGCGCCAGTCCCAGGAATCGGAGATCAAGGCGTTATCGGAACGGTACGAAGCGATCGCCAGCGCCGAACAGGAACTCGAATCAGCGCGCAAGACGATCGAGGAGGAGCAGAACCGACTCGCCGAAGAGCAGCAGAAGCTGGAAGCGGCCCGGAACGCGCTTGAAACCGATCGCGCTGCGTGGAACGAGCAGCACGATCAGCAGGAAGCCGCACTGCGTCAGCAGCGCGAGGATCTCAATAAGCGGGAAACCGCACTGAACGAACAGCGTGAACAGCTCGCAGCCCGTGAACAGGAACTCGAGTCCCAGCGCAGCGCCCTCGATCATGAACGTGCGGCTTTCGCCGAAGAGCGGCAGGAGCTGACCCAGCGCGTTGAGCAGGCCGAATCGAACGTCGGCGAGCTCATGCCTCAGCTCGAACAGGCGCGCACCGAACTCGAAGAGCGCGAATCGAAGCTCGCCCGGGAACGGGAGCAAAGTCAGTCCCTGCAGCGCGAGCTCGATTCACTGCGCCGCGAGCAGGCCGGGTCCACGGAACGGATCACCTCGTTGGAAAAAGACCTGGAAGACCGGCGGGAGAAGTTGTCTTCGCTCGAAAAGGAATGCGAGACGCTGCGCACGAAACTGGCCGATCGTCAGCAACATCTCGAACTGGCCGGACAGAAACTGACCGAGCTTTCCCGGGCGCTCGAAGAACAGAACGATCAACTCGAGCAGGGGGCCGCGGCGATGGCGCTGGCGGAGCAGCAACAGCGCGAGATCCGTGAACTGAAGAGCCGGCTTGAGTCAGCCCCCACGGCGGCCGCGCCGGGCGAGACCGACGAGACCCGGGTGGACCGGGACGCCCACGAAGCCGCCGTCCGGGAACGCGATGCGCAGATCGAAGCGCTGCAGAGTGAACTCGATGCAGCCCGCGAAGCGGCCCGGCGGGTCGATGCGCCGGGTGAAGAAGGCCACGCGGATGACGAGAATGTCGAACTGTTGCGTGAACAGATCGAAGTGCTGCAGCAGGAACTCACCGAAGCGCGCGAGCAGGCGGCCCGGGCCGACACCACGGAATCGGCGCCGGCCGACCGGACCGAAACGAGCGTCGATGCGGATCGATTGCGCGAACAGGCGCGCCGCATCAGCGAAGTCGCGAAGCATCTCAAGCGTCGCCGCGAGCGCCTCAAACGCGTGCGGCAACTGCTCAAGTCGCGCAGCCGGACCGCGCCGAGCCCGGCCCAGTCGTTCGACCAGGAACAGCATGCAGCGCAGATCGCACAGATTGATCAACGACGACAGGAGCTGGAAACGGCCAAACAGGCTCTGGCGGCATCGGAAGTTCAGATGGTTCGGCGCTGGGCCCGCGCCCGATCCGCCACGGTGGTTGTCTGGTGCGTCCTGTTGGTCCTCGGCAATGCCGCCGCGGCCTTCGTGCTGACCGACCGATTCTTTCCCGCCGAACAGACCGCTTCGGTGACGATCGAACCGCGCACGCGGCACGCCTCACCGATGAACCCCGAGTCGGTCGAACGCTGGCAACAATGGCACGCGGAGCAGTTCTCAAACGATACGTTTCTGCGCACTTTGTCCCGTCGTATGACGGAGCGCCGCCTGGATGACTGGACCAACACGTCCACCCTGGACACCTATTTCGCTGAGCATCTCACCATCGACCACGATCCAAACGGACGACTGACGCTGACGCTGGCGGGCACCGATCGTAATGAACTGCTCGCGGTGCTCGATGTGGTGACGACAACGCTGATCGCCGAGTCGAGCCGCCAGATGGGCGTCCGGGGCGATCAGGCCTGGGCCGTTGCTGCGAACGAACGCGAATCGGGCGGCCAGACCCGGTACGCGGTGCTGAATGATTGGGGCGTTCAGGATGATCGTTTGATCCACGTCGGCGCGATGTTCGGCGGAACCATGCTGCTCAGTTCGCTCGCCATCTTCCTGGTCTATACCCGGCTGGTACGGGCGAAGCGAATCTTCGATGAAGATGATGCCGCGCTGAACCATGATGATGGTGAGGGTTACGAAGTGCGTCTTCACTGATCGCCGGGTGAGACCGTTGCGATCCATCCTCCGCGTCCGAGAACACCACGGACGCGGGCGACGCTGCGGTTTGTGCGGGGAGTGACCCGGATTATGCGCACGATCGGCCGGACCGGCGCATCCATTCATCCGATGAAACCCGTGAAGGGCTCGCCTCTTGTCTTGCGTGACTCGTCGACTCCACGGGGAGAGATGAAAAGGAAGGAAGGTATGCCATGGCCACGACGCCCCGCTATCACCCGGCTGATCTCGAAGAACAGGACGAACACCGCCTGCGCTTTCCCACGGAAGCGGTCCGGGCACTCGGGCGCAAGGAATCCGGCTATCGTTTTCCCGACCGTTTCCCCGACCCGCGCACCAAACACGACCACGCGGACGACGTTCTTCACGCTTTCGATACCATGAGCCGCCGCATGGAAGACCTGGCGCGCGAGCTCAACTGCCTTCCCGATTCCGATGACGATCCCCCGCGGGCCGCATGAGGCTTCTCCTTCAATGTTCGACCCGGCGCGCGGCCCGCTGCAGCAGTTCCCCGAGCCGCTCGCGACGGTACTCGTCATCCCCGAACAGGGTGTTGGGGACGTCCAGCGTCTCCGCGTGCGACCGAATGGTCAGCGTCCCCGAGGCCTGCGGCCATCCGGTCCGAAGCGCGGGAGTCGTGGAGTGTCGCGCCCCGTCGCTCTGCGTGGACATTCGCAACGTCGGGAAAGATGCCGGAACGCTTGCCGGCAACAACGGCGCTGAAGATCGCAGGCTCACCCGATGCTGCTGCGCTGCACCCGGACGGGCCCCGCGATCATCCGTCCTCGGCCACACGCCGTCGGGCCCGCGCAGCTCCGA
>SKZB01000072.1 GCA_007127615.1 Phycisphaerales bacterium
TCAGTCGTTCCGCCGCGCGGCGAGAAGGACGCTGGGCGTTGCGCGCATCAGCCCGATCGCGGTCGGCAGCGCGACGGCGACCGTCAGCGCGATCACCGTCAGCCAGCCGGCCAGCGTCGGAAGTGCCGGGATCGACAGGCGCAGTTCGATCCCCGCCAGATCCCGGTAGAACGTGGTGCCCACCCACGCCAGGTGCAGCCCCAGCAGGGTGCCGGTCATTGCGCCGGCGATGGCGAGCAGTACCGCTTCCCCGACGATCAGACGCAAGAGCACGCCGCGCGAAGCCCCCGCGGCCCGCAGGACGCCGTACTCAAAGCGCCGGCTGTGAATGTTGGCGATGATCACGTTCCCCACGCCGAAGCTGGCCAGGACCAGGGCCGCAAAGGCAATCACACTCTGCACGGTGAGCATCGACCAGCCGATCTGTTCGATCATGGCTTTGATCCAGCGTCCGCTTCTGAACCGCACGCCGGGCACGGCGTCGGCAATCGCTTCGCGGGCTTCTTCATCGGTGATCTCGCGCGAGAGGTTGACCTGCAGCAGGTAGGCATCGCGGTTGCCGAAATGCGTTGCCACGGTTTCAAAGTCGAGGAAGACGGCGCTGACGGAATACTCCATGTACGCGCTGCGAATCCCGAAGACCTGCGTGGCGATGTCGAGGCCGGCGGAGTTCACCACGCCGACGATCTCGAAGTCGCGCTCCACGCGCCCCCCGCCCAGGGTGATCGTGTCGCCCACACCGAGATCGCGGGCGATCAGGAACCGGTCGGCCACGATGACCGCATTACCTTCGGCCAGGCGCGGGATCGCGGTTTCCGGGTGGCCCTGCAGCCACTCGACGGTATTCATCTCGAAGAACTGTTCGGGGTCGAAACCAACCCCGATGACGTTGGCCGGCGCGATTCCCTCCACGCCGAAGACCTGCTGCCCGATGACCTTGAGCGGCATGTAGCCGATCGGGCAGACCGCCTCGACGAAATCGAGTTCGCCGATGATCGCCTGCGCTTCGGGATTGATCCCCGTCGGGTGGTAGGCAAAGCCGTCGGCGAACTCGATCTGCCCGACCCAGTCGCGCATGAGCGATTGCCCGCCGGACCACGTGCTGACGAGGATCGACACGCCGACCATCAGCGCGCCGGCCGTAAACCCGTGCCGGAAGGGTGTGGCGAGAATCGACCGGCCGAGCATGTCCGAGGGTAGGCGGAAGAGTCGCGACAAGCCCCGGCTGAGCAGCAGGCACATGCCGATCAACACCGGAACGGCGAGGATGAAATAACCGAGATGCACCGCGGGCAGGCCGACGTAGGCGTAGCTGAAGAACCTGACGCCGCGATCATCGGGAAGCATGAGCAGAAGTTGCACGCCGACCAGCGCGAGACCGAACAGCACGAAAACCAGAATGCTGCGCCACTGCGGCGGCCGGGCCGGTCGGGCCATCGCTTCCAGCGGCGAGACGCGCCCGGCCAGCCAGGCCGGATACAGTGCGCCGAGCACACCCGCGCCGATCGCGCCGACGATGGACAGACCCAGCCCGAGCGGATTGATCGCCAGCCCCGCGGGCAGAAGATCACGATAGATGGTGCTCAGAATCGCGGTCAGCGCGAGCCCGAGGGGAATCCCGATCACGCCGCCGATGAGCCCCAGAATGGCGCCGAGCGTCAGCTGGGCCCGGACAATCTGGCCGCGCATCGCGCCGATCGACCGCATCGTGGCCATCTCGCGCTGGCGTTCGATCACGGAGCTGGTCAGCGCGGTCACGATGATGAACCCTGCGCTCATGAAGGTCAGCACCGAGGTGATGATCACGCCGAAGCGCGTCGCATCCACGCGCCGATCGAACCCCGCGCGGAACATCTCCGCCGGCTCGAGGGTCAGAGGTTCGGGCAACGCCTCGGCGTAGCGCGCCAGAAACGCCCCGACGTCTTCATCCTCGTGCAGGCGAATCTGGATTGAAGTGAGCTGATCGATATGGCCCGCCGCTTCCCCCAGCGTCCGGCGATCGATGCGGATCATCGGCCGCTGAATCGCGGCGACGAGCTGCTCGCGTTCGAAGATGCCGGCGACGATCAGCTCGATCGGTTCGCCGAAGCGCTGCACGTCAAGTCGATCGCCGACCCCGGCGTTCAGTTGCGCCGCGACCATCGGATCGATGAGGATTTCATTCGCCGCCCGGGGCGGGCGTCCGGCCTTGAGCTGCTGCGGCGAGAAGATCGCGTCGAGTTCCAGATCGACGCCGACCGCGCTGGGCGTCAGGCGGTACGGCCGGTTCGTCTCCGGATCGATCGCGCCGTCGGCGCGGATGAGCGTGATGGAGCCAACGAGCCGGCCGGCGGCATCGCGCACCTCGGGCCAGGCGCGAACTTCCTCGAGCACGCTTTCATCGAAACGGCTGGTGAAGGGATGCACGACGCGCGCCTGGGCGGCCCCGAGGATGCGAATCAGGCCCAATTCCATCGACGCCTGCACCGTGGCGATCGCGCAGGAGACGGCGACGACGAGCGCCGCGGAGATCGCCACCGCGCCGACCATGAGCACCGTGCGCCACGGTCTACCCGACAGGTTGTTGCGTGCGAGTTGCCAGCTCGGCAGCATCGAGGCCATCCACATCAAAGGAGTTTGCGATTCGTCCGTCCCGCAGCATGAAAATATGCCGGCAGTGCGCCGCGGCGGAGGGTTCGTGCGTGACCATCAACACGGTCATCTCGTGATCATCCGCCAGATCGCCCAGCAGCCGCCACACGTGCGCGCTGCTGGTCGAGTCCAGATTGCCGGTCGGTTCGTCGGCAAAGAGGACGCGGGGTTCGAAGAGCAGCGCCCGGGCGATGGCGACGCGCTGCTGCTCACCGCCGGAGAGCGCATCGGGACGGTGATCGCTCCGCGGACCGAGACCGAGCCAGTCCAGCAGTTCCCGGCCGCGTCGTTCGCGCTCGCGCCGGGCAACACCGGCGAGCATGGCGGGAAGGGTGACGTTTTCGAGCGCATTCAAGGTCGAAATCAGGTTGAACTGCTGAAAGACGATGCCGATCCGATGACGCCGGAAGAGGGTCAGTTCCGTTTCGTTCATCGTATCGAGGCGTGAGCCGGCGACTTCAATGCGCCCCCGATCGGGACGATCGAGTGCCGCGAGCAGATGCAGCAGCGTACTCTTTCCGCTGCCGGACGGTCCCATGATGCCGTAGTACCCCGGCTGATCGACGGAAAGGTTCACGCCGCGCAGTGCCGGGACGACCCGGTCGCCGAGCCGGTACGCCTTCTGGACGTCTTCCACCAGGATGCCGCCGGCGTCACTCATGCCTGTTCACCCATTCGGACCGAACGGATGTGCGGTTTCGTGGCGCGAGGATCACCCGACGGGGTACTTTTCATCGTATGCCGTCTGATCGAGCAGGTTCTCGAGCGGCGCGGGATTGCCGGTCCGGATCCTGACGAGCCAACCGTCGCCGAAAGGGTCGCGGTTGAGCAGCGAGGGGTCATCCTGAGGGGCGGGATTGACTTCGATGATCTCCCCGCCGACGACGGAGTAGATATCGCTGGTGGTCTTGACCGATTCGACCTCACCGATCGTCTCATTTTCACCGATCTCCGTGCCCTGGTCCTTGAGTTCGACATAGGTGATGTCGGTGAGTTCGTCGGCCGCGAACTGGGAGATGCCGATCGTGACGACATCGCCTTCGAGGCGGAACCATTCGTGGGAGTCGGAGAAACGCAGATCACTCGGGCTGGGCATGGATGCACTACTCTCTGGGACGTGGGCAGAAGGCCGGACCGCCCCCTCATCAAGCCCGCGAGAAGCCGATGAAACGGGGATGGACGTGGAAAACCAGCCCCAAGGGGCGAAAAACGACAGCAGGCATCATAGTGCTCGCGGGGCGTCCGGCAAGGCAGCCGCGGGGAGACGCGGGGAGAGTCGTGGAGACACGACGAGGAGAAACTGTTCCGGGCATCATCCCCGGTGACACCCCGGCGGCCCGGGAATCCCCCGTCGCGGCCGATCAACGGAAGTGACCGCCGGGGCTGACTTTCCGGGCAAGATGGGTAAAATGCGGAAGATTATTATTGCTTTTTTGTGTCGATTCGGTATTATTTTGCCCGGGCTGAATGTCTGATGCCGGTTCGAGAGACGTCGGGCATCCGGTCTGTCAATCAAGATCTTTCTCCCCTCCGGAAAACGTCGGCCAACCTCGGTCGGCGTTTTCTCTTTGTGTCTCCCTTGCCTCAACTGGCGAAAATCCGGTCGGTCGCGGCCCTCAACGGGGGCGTTTCCCCCCGAGGCGTTCCGGCGCAGTTGCAGAGCGGCGGGCGAACGGTAGACTCGCTGATCTTCCCCAGTTCCACAGCTTTTACACTTTATGCTGCTGACTCTCTCGACGCGATCACTGCAATCACTCTGCGGTTCCAGGAACGGCGACGGCGCGGACGACACGCTCGACCTGCTCGATGTGCCGAAGTTCGCCATCAACGAACTGCAACTGCGCGGACTGAGTGTCCCGACCAGCATGCTGGTCGGCTGGTCGATCTCCGATCTCGATCGGCTCCGGGACCGGGCGGATAAAGCCGCCTGTCCCTGCCTCATTATGCTCGAGGACACGCCGACACGATTGGCGGTCACCGATGCATCGAAAGCCGAGCCGGCCATTGAACGCCTGCGCATGCTGGCGATGGCGGCCAACCGGCTCGGGTGCAACGCACTCGGATTGACGATCGAAGCGGACGATTCGGAGGAGTCCTTCGATCTGCTCGTCGAACGGCTGCGGGATCTGATGCCCGACTTTGAGCGTCACGAGTTGAACATGCTTCTCTGCCCTCACGCCGGATTGACGTTCTCCCCCGATCGGCTCACGGAGTTGATCAAGCGCATCGGCGGATTTCGGATCGGCTCCCTGCCGAGCTTTTCCCACGCGGCGGAGACCGGTGACGCGGTGGCCACGCTGCGCAAGCTCGCGCCGTACGCCGGCGCCATCCACGCAACGGTTCGGGGATTCAACAAGGCGGGCAAGCATGAGGGGTACGATCTGACCGAGTTGGTCCTGGCCATTCGGAGCGTCGGGTTTCTCAATACGCTGGCGATCGAGTATCTCGGCGAGAAGGATCCCGTTGCCACGATCGAGCAGGCCCGTATCATGCTCCAGGATGCCCTCGACACCGAGATGGAATGACATGAATGTGATGTCGCCGGAAACGACAAATCGCCAGGCCGGTCAGACCGAATCCCCGACGCCGGTCGTGATCACCATCGACGGACCGGCCGGAACCGGCAAGTCCACCGTCGCCCACCATCTCGCCTCCCGGCTCGGCCTGGAGTTTCTCGACACCGGCGCGATGTATCGCGCCGCGGCCCTGATTGCGATCGAGAAGAACCTCGACCCGAAGGACGGCCCCGCGCTCGCCGCCGCCCTGCGCGATGCGCAGCTTCACTTCGAGTGGTCCGCCGACCCGCCGCGCATCATGCTCGATGAACGCGACGTCACGGCGCGGATCCGTCAGCTCGATGTCAGCGGTGTGGTCTCGCTGGTGGCGGCCCGACCGGAAGTCCGGCGCGTCATGGTCGATCAGCAACGGGACATTGCCCGCCGGCATCCGCGTCTGGTCACCGAAGGCCGCGATCAGGGATCGGTCGTTTTTCCCGATGCGCCGGTTCGGTTCTTTCTTCATGCCGACGTGTCCGTTCGGGCGCGGCGGCGGGTCGCGCAGCTGGTCGAAGCGGGACAGGCCGACGTCGATGAACAACGCGTCATCCGTGACATTCAGCAACGCGATGAGCTTGATGCAACCCGAACCGACGGACCCCTGATCCGGCCGGAAGGCGCGGTCGATATCGACACCGGCGTTCGCTCGGTCGAAGAGGTCGTCACGGTGATGGAGGAGATCGCGCGCGAACAGCTCCCGGATGCCGGATTCGAGTCGTGAAGTGTTTCCAGACCCGTCGCCGGCAACCGGGACGATCCGCCCTCTCGGTCATCTTCTGGTGGGTGCTGGTTTCCAACTTCACGCTTCTGCTGCTGAAACTGTTCTACCGAATTCGTCTGATCGGCAAAGAGCACATTCCCGAAACCGGACCGGCGATCTTCATCGCGAACCATCAGTCGTTTCTCGACCCGTGCATCGTCGGCGTGCTGACGATGGATCGGCCGTTCTCCTCCCTGGCCCGGGCGAGTCTCTTTCGCAATCCTTTTTTCGCGTGGATCATTCGTCAGCTCGGCGCGGTGCCGATCAGCCAGGGCCGGGGGCATGCGGGCGCGCTGCGCACCGCGCTGGGAGAGCTGGACGCGGGGCGCACGGTTCTGCTCTATCCCGAAGGCAGCCGCACGCCCGACGGCCGGATGCACGAGTTTCAACGCGGCGTGCTGCTGCTCATCAAGAAGGCCAATGCGCCGATTATCCCGATCGCACTCGAAGGCGCGCACGATGTCTGGCCCATCGGGCGATCGATGCCGCGCCCGACCGGACGTCTGGCCGTGAAGGCCGGCGAACCGATCGATCCGGAGACGCTGATGCGCGAACACGGTGACGCTCCGATGGAATTCCTCCGATCCGGAATCGACCGGATGCGGGCCGAGTTGCGCGATGAGCTGCGGCAACGCTCGGGCGGCCGGTACCCGCGCCCGGACGCCGCGGATCACGACGCGGATCAGACCCGCCGGGCGAAATCCGAAACCGATACCGAGA
>SKZB01000406.1 GCA_007127615.1 Phycisphaerales bacterium
ACACCGTTTTCGTGCACGAGAATCGCGCCGTGCTCACCTTTCTTCACGACGACGAAACTCGGCCCCATCTCGATGATCTTCTGCGCGGCGCTGATCGCGTTACTGATCTCGGTGAGCTGTTCGGCTTCCTGATCGTTGATCACGATGCCGTCCAGTTCACGAAAGAGCTTCAGCAGTTCGTCGTGCGCGATGTTGATCCAGAGATCCATCGTGTCTGCGACGGCGAGCTTGCGGTCGGGAAAGTGACTGAGCAGTTCAAGCTGTACTTCCGGATGCGTGTTGGCGAGGAAGATGTACTTGCTGTCCCGGTACGCCTCCGGCACCTGTGGCGGGGGTTCTTCCAGAACGCCGAGTTCCGTGAACAGCGTTTCCCGCTCGTTCATGTTTTCAAAGTACCGCCCCCCCCACGCGAAAGTGCGGGAGTCCTTGCGTTCTTCCAGCCCCTTCAGGCATATGTTCGGGAAGCTGCTGAAGATCTTGCGGTGGTCTTCCGGCCAGTCGCCGCCCACGGCACCGACCACGCGGACGGGGCTGTGGAAGGAGGAAGCCGCCGCAAAGTACGCGCAGGAGCCGCCGAGGACCTTCTCGGCCTTTCCGGTGGGGGTGTGGACCGTGTCAATTCCGATAGTTCCTGTGACAAGTAGTGACATGTTCGATATTGTAACGCAGATGATGCGGGCGCGCTGCCGAATGCACACCGCGTTCGCGATGGACATACGCGACGATCATAAAGTCACCGGGATCGATTGAACCACTGGAGGAAACTCGTTATGACCAACCCGATTCCACCGGGCCACGAAGGCATGATTCCGCATCTTGTCTGCACGCCGTGCGCCGATGCGATCGAGTTCTACAAAAACGCCTTCGGCGCAGAGGAGATCTGCCGCATGCTCTCGCCGAACGATCCGCGCATCATGCACGCGGAGATGAAGCTCGACGGCAAGACGTTCTACCTGGCCGATGATTTTCCCGAGTACTGCGGCGGGCAGTCCCGCTCGGCCGTGACGCTCGGCGGCACGCCGGTGACCATTCATCAGTACGTCGCGAATTGCGATCAGGCGATCGATCGCGCGGCGAAAGCCGGGGCGACGGTCACCATGCCCGCCACCGACATGTTCTGGGGCGATCGCTACGGGCAGGTGGTCGATCCGTTCGGCCACCTCTGGGCGTTCGCCACGCACCAGCGCGACATGACCGATGAAGAGATGCAGAAGGCCGCCGAAGCGATGTTCGCGCAGAGTGCGCCCGGCGCGTGATGGCATCGCGTGGATGCGCGGTGGTGCAGGGTGTGCGTTGTTGATTTGTTGATTGATCGCGGCACGTTGTCGTTCTGCGCGCCCACAGGGTGAGGCGGAAGCGGACATGCGGTGCCGTAATACATCCCTCAGTTCACACACCCCGCATCTGGGGATCCCAGATGAACTTGTGGAGTTGTGTCTGCAGTCGGACCGCGGGCCGAGGTTCGGTGCGCTCATCCGGACCGGGCCGTCCGGGCGGTTCGTGAAGCAGCCAGTCGGCGAGATCCCGCATCGAGAGCCCCGGCATGCCCGCAATCTCCAGACCGGCCGGCTGCTCGAAGACCGGTGACATGAGCACCGCGCCGCAGCGGCTCAGCAGATCGTGCCGTTCGATCACGTCCTTCGCCCATTCGTAATCACGGCGGTCGCCGATCACGAACTTGACCTCGTCGCGGATGGTCAGGTATTCGACGTTCCGCCAGTCGTTTCGCTTCGATTCGCCGCTTGAGGGCGTCTTGAGATCCATGATGCGAATGACGCGCGGATCACAGACGCTGATGTCACAGGCACCGGACGTCTCGATCAGAACTGTCTTGCCGAGGTCGCAGAGCCGTTCCATGAGCTCATGAACGCGTTTCTGCAGCAGGGGCTCACCGCCGGTCATCTGAACGAGATCGCAGGGGAATGCCTCGACTTCAGCGATGATCTCGTCGATCTGGCGGGATTGACCCTCCTTGAAGGCGTACTCGGTATCGCAGTACGCGCAGCGGAGGTGGCAGCCGGTGAGCCGAACGAAGATGCACGGGAAGCCCGCGCGTGTTGACTCGCCCTGGATGGAGTAGAAGATTTCGTTCAGGCGCAGCGTAGACTCGGACATCGGAGGGGATGATATCCCCTTCCCCCGACGTTCGGCGGGTGTGGCGGGCGACCGATCGCTCAGAACGAGCCGGTCACGTGGCCGAACGATCGCCGCTGCGTGACGCTGGTCACCGTCGTGCCGAAGTCTTCGATGACGCGCACGAGCTCAGCGAGGGTGGTGGTCTCCGATTCGAAAACCAACGTCAGACGCGATTCCTTCGGTTCAAAATCGACATCGTTCACCCCCCGCGCGAGTTGCAGCATGGGCATGACGACGCCTCGCACCAGCGGCGCGATCGGATCTCGCACGTAGATGATGGCGGTCCTTGTTCGTTGGTCATCCGAAGCATTCATCAGCGCGCTCCTTGCGCCCAGCCCGAAGGTGAACGGCGGACCGTTGTCCCCACAAGACATCACCTTCCATAAGCTACAGCGTGCCATACGGTTGGGCCGGGTCCAGTTCCAGCACGGAACTTTACGTCGGAAACTTCGCCAGGTTCACAAAAGTGATTGAGCGTTCAGAACTTACAGAGAGCGAATCGTTTGCAATCTGGGCGGGTTCATCGCCTCCGTTACGGTCGGAAACCGGTTCCGGACCGACTGGCGGGCGGGCCGAGTCCATCGTCAGGCTCGCGGAACGATCGACCGGGGGAGCCCGGTTCCGGTTGTTTCGTGACCCGTGAGACGGCCATCCACCGTCTCACGCCGGACCCATCGGGGGTTTCGCCGGGGGCCTCGACAAGTCGGGGGACCACGTTATACTCCCACATTCTGCACCACGAGCCCAGGTGGCGGAATTGGCAGACGCGTCAGCTTGAGGTGCTGGTGGGAGTAAAATCCCGTGGAGGTTCGAGTCCTCTCCTGGGCATTGTCCGGTCTCCCGGCCGGACGTCGGCACAAACGAAAACAGACATGATCCGTACCCCGCCCCTCGGCGGGGTTATGTCTTTTGGGGACGGCTGAGGACGGATTCTCGAACCCTTGCTCGTTGAGCTGCGGAGCGTTTCCGGGGAAAGGGGCCCACAGGAAAACAGGCCGTCCGGGTTCGGACGGCCTGAGTGAAATCTGTCTGTTTGCACTTGCTTCCTTTGTCCGGACTCAGTGGCGGCGGCGCCGCGAGCCGAAGAATCCGGCCAGGCCGAACACCGCAACGGTCGCGGGGGTGGGAATCACCGTGAACGCGCTGGAGAACGTCACGCTGTCGCCGGCCGAAAGAAAGAACGTATGCTGAATGCCGATCGACGTGAACGCGGGCGGGCCGGCAACGTTCGAAAAGCTCGCGCCGGGGATCGAATCCGCCGTGACGTCGGGAACCGAGAACGAGAACGGATCATCGTGCAGGGTCTGCACGGGGTTTCCATCGATCAACGCGGTGTAGATCGCCCCGCCGCTCGGAGCGGCGAGCGTGGCGCCGGGTGCGTTCCCGGGATTGTCCACCAGCGAACCGCCGATCGATCCCTGCATCACGGTGCTGCCGCCGATCGGTGAGATGGGGGTCATCACCGTGACGGTGAATTCCTGATCCATCGAGGTCGTGTTCGTAAAGGAAAAACTCGCGGTCACGGTCGGGTTCGTGGAGAAAACGATGGAGTCCCATTCCGCCGTCCACGAATCGGTCTGGGTGAAGCCCGAGATCTGGGCACCGAGATCGGTGTCCGTGACCTGAAAATCGTCGGCGTTGTTTGATGCGGTCCAGTTGCCATCACCGGTACCCGCGATGATCTCGAATCCCGCCGGAAGACCACCCGCGACGGCCGTGGAAGCGGCGAGCGAGAAGACTGCGGCGGCCGAGAGCAAAAGCGTCGACTGCTTCATAAGCGTCTTTTTCTTGATGTTCTTCATGTTCTGCATGTGCCCGAACCCTTTCTCAGATTTCCTGTATCCCTCGTACCTTTTGCAAGGCTATATCACCGGGAGGCCCTGTCAACCCGAACTGATACGGAATCACGGAATTTATACGGACCCTTCACCGGATCGAAACGCAAGGTGCTGGCAGTCGGACGTTTGCGGGTTGTTCGCGATATTGACTCATGCTCGTCCTTGGGATCCGTGCCCCCGTCGCGGTTCGGTTGCTCCCGATTCGCGGCCGCCGAACGCTCTCGGTCTTCCGGGGTCGGCCCTTCCGCAGGTCCGGATATCCCCGGTCGTGCGGGCCCCGGCAAAGTTCCAGCCGGCCGGCCCGGTGGCTCGATAGTCTCTTCACCCAGGCATTTCCCGGAGACGACGGAGTCGTCCCCAACAAACTGAGATGACCGTTACCGGAGACTGGAGCATCCCGGACGGCCCGTCGGAGTCCTCCCTGTGAACGATGAACTTCTGGTAGAACAATTGTTTCAGCACCTGGTGACCGGTCAGCGCGAAGGTGCCCGGCGTCTGGTGAATGATCTCTACGAACGCGATGAAATCGCGACCGAAGAGATCGTCCACCGGATCTTCTGGCCGGCACTGGAAATGATCAACTCGCTCTTTCGCGCCGACCAGTTGACGACGCTGGCGCACAATTACGCCATCCGTCTTCTGCGCGGACTGATCGACCAGGCCCATGCCCACTACGAAGCCCAACCGGCCAACGGCAAGAAGGTGCTGATGTTCTGCGGCACCAGTGAAGCGGATGAGCTGGCCGGTCAGTTGACGGCGGATTTCATCGAAGCGGGCGGGTACGAGGTCTTCTTCGGCGGCGGCGGCATCGCCAACGACGAGATTCTCGGCGAGGTCGGCGAGCATCGTCCGGACATTCTGCTCATGTTCGCTTCCGCGCCGACCGACGCGCCCAACATTCGAACGCTTATCGACCAGATTCGGGAAGTCAACGCCTGTCCCGACATGCAGATTGTCGTGGGGGGCGGCGTCTTCAATCGCGCCGAAGGTCTGGCCGAAGAAATCGGCGCTGATCTGTGGGCGCGCGATCCCCAGGCTTTGCGCGACAAACTCGATGCGGAGAGCGCCCGTCGGGCCGATCCGGCGCAACGGACGGTCGGCAAAACGCGCCGCACGCGCAGCGCGGCATGAATAGAGATGTTCTCTTTCGAGCGCACGCTCTGATCGGCGGGTTCCAACCGGAACCCGCCGTTTTTTTGTCTGGCCCCTGACCGGTCTGCACGCTGTTCCCCGCGCATCGTTCCCGACCGGGGTGATGAATCGGCCGGTGCTATGCGAGTTGAATGACGTTGAACAGCAGCAGCACGCCGATGACGATACAGAGCCCGATGCGATACCATCCGAACGCGGCCAGCCCGTGGTGGCTCAGAAAGCTGACCAGCCATTTGACGGCCAGCGCCGCGGAGATGACCGTGACGAGGCACCCGAGAAGCAGCGGCCCCCAGCCGATGACATCGAACATCACGGCGGTTTCCGGATCCGCGGATTCCGGATCCCGGTTACGCAGCAGATCCTGGCCCACTTCGTAGACGGTTGCGCCGAGAATCGTGGGCAGCCCGAGCAGGAAGCTGAACTCCGCCGCCCGGGCGGGTTTCATCCCCAGAACGGTCGCGCCGGCAATGGTCATCATCGCGCGGGATGTTCCCGGCCACATCGAAGCGCACTGGAACAGGCCGATTCCCAGTGCATGTTTCCAGGTCAAATCGTCGATCTCGAGACTGAATTGCTCCTCACCGAGCTGCTTGCGCCGGTGGTCGATCCAGATCATCCAGATGCCGCCGAGAAAGAGCGCCAGCAGCACCGGCGTGGGGCGGAAGAGGTGCGTCATGATCGTCGAGTGAAGCAGCGGGCCGAGGACAAGAATCGGGGCGAAGGCGATACAGATATTGATGAACAGTTTCAGCCCGTTTCGGTCCCGGCCGAGCAAGCCGCGCAGCATCTGAATCATGCGCGGGAGATAGAGCCCGATGATCGCCAGCAACGCGAAGGCCTGGATGACAATGATGTAGCCGTCGATGGCGGCTTTGGTCTCTTCATCGTCCGACATGCCCATGAGGTCGGCGGCAATGATGAGGTGCCCGGTCGAACTGATGGGAAGGAATTCGGTGATTCCTTCAACAATGCCGAGGATGATCGCTTCGTACCAGGTCACGTGGAGTTCACATCTTTCCTGTCAGCGGACGTTCCGAAACCGCGCTGCCGATCGAAACGCAGTCCCGGCGGGAAGGCCGTGACGTGAGCTACGCATCCAATCGGCCCGAGGGTTCGGTGTCATCAGTCGGAATCCTCCGTATTGACTGGATCGGAATTGTTCTCCAGCCAGGGCATGAGAAGGCGAACCGCCCGGCCGGCCGGTTCACTGGGGTGCTGCCGCATGCGCTCTCGCTGCGATTCGAACCAGGGCGAACCGGCCTTGACGTCCTCACGAAACTGTCGGGCGAAGCCGCCATCACGAATCTCGGCCAGAATCTGCCGGAGCCGTTCACGAAGCTGCCCGTCCACGATCCGGGGACCGGCGGTGTAGGCGCCGAATTCCGCGGTGTTGCTGATCGCTTCGGTCATGCCGGCCAGACCGCGCTCATAGACGAGGTCGGCGACCTGCTTGACCTCATGACAACATTCCAGATACGCCAGTTCCGGCGGATAGCCCGCATCGACGAG
>SKZB01000382.1 GCA_007127615.1 Phycisphaerales bacterium
TCACGGAGAACCGCGCGGACGCGAATCATGTCCTGGGTGGGAATGCCCTCGGTGATTGCGCAGATCACCGTGACGCCCGCATCGGCCGCTTCGAGGATGGCATCGCCGGCGAACGGCGGGGGAACGAAGATCATCGTGGCGTTCGCGCCGGTCGCCTCGACCGCCTCGCGAACGGTGTTGAAGATCGGCAGGCCATTCTCATCCTCGGTGCCGCCCTTGCCGGGGGTCACGCCGCCGACCATCTTCGTGCCGTAGCCGAGGCAGCCCTTGGTATGAAAAGCGCCGGCCGAACCGGTGATACCCTGACAGATGACCTTGGTGGAACCGTCAACAAGAATGGCCATGATGAAAAAATCCTGCTCGCAAGCGTTGGGGGTCTGAACCGGCGGAAAACACCGGGAAGCTGCTCAGGATAGCGGTTCCGGCGCCGCGAGACAAAGACGTCGGGAGGCGAGAGCGCTCCTGCCGCCACCGCTCGTCGAACGACGTCGATTGATCAGAGCTTGTTTCAAGGGGCATGGCGGCCGAAGATCTGGGCTTCGGGCGTCTGCGGCCGATACTTCCCATCCAGTTTCGGATCAACATCCACTGCTTGCTGGAACTGAAGCATCCCGGCGGGTGATTCGCTGAGCACCGGATCGGGATCTGTTCCATCCTCGTTCGGCTCCGCCCACCAGAGATTCTCCTCCACCGTCAATCCCCGCGGCGAGCCGTTCGCCCCCACCGCCGTGAGTCGATCCAGTGTGCCCGCCGGCCACGTGATCAGGTTCGAGCCGAACTGGCAGCGATCGATCGATCCGAGCCGCGGGTCGTCGCGCTCATCGGAGACCACGTAGACCCACTTCGTCGGCGCGAGAATCGTGTTCTGCCGGACAATGGCGCGGCTGACGTTGATAAACGCGATGGCCGATTCGCCGCCCTGAATCAGGTTGTGCTGCACCCTCACCTGATCGAGTTCATGCCGCAGCGACCGGCTTCCGGTCGAATCGTCTTCATCCTGGAGCGCAGGCCGAAAGTCCTCGGGATCGGAAACCCCGCCGAGCGCGAAGGCGGTCAGACCGGCATCACGAATCGTACAGTTTTCGATGCGCACCGCTGTACTGCCGGCACGGGCCTGCACGGCGTTGAGCTGGCCGAAACCCGCCCTCCCGATCATCGTGCAATCGGAAATCATCACGCGCTGACACCCGATGATGGCGACGGCCGATCCTCCCCACGCTTCGAAGTGCGAATCTTTCACGGCGACATCGGCAACTCCCTTGAGGCGGACGGCGTGCCGTCTTCCCGTCGGGCCGGTGTTGAGCACCCGAACATTCCGGATGGTGATGTGGCTTTCGAACGGCTCGGCCCCGGCCCGTTCCGGCGCATCATCCACGACTTCGATCCCGCTGACCGTCGCCCCGGTGATCGTGAGGTCGCGAATTTCGACGTGTTGACAACGTCGCAGGCGAATCCCTTCACGCTGCGCTTCGATCGTCGAGGGGTGACTGCGGCTGAGGCCGCGAATCGTAATGGGACGATTGGCCGTTCCCTGTAGATCATCGAAATGCGCGGGGCGATGCCGTCCGGGCATCAGAATGATCTGATCGCCGGGCCGGAGACGATCGGCCAGATCCGCCCAGTGGTCGCCGGGGCTGATCAGATGCTGGATGCCCTGGGCATCCGCGGCGGGCGCCATCGACGCAAGCACGAAGAGAAACATCATCACGACCATCACGACAAAATCCGCGCGGCACCGCGGCCGGGCCGTTCGCCGGAATCTTCGCAGGCCGCCCGATTCTGTTGGGAGATTTCTCATGCCCTCTCTTTCAACGCGTCCACTCCGGATGATCGATTTCGGTCCCATCGGGCGATCGCTACGCCAACGCGCCTTCCACCGGCGAGGGAAGAGAGACCCGCAGCAGTTCCAGCCCCGTGCCGCTGCGCGCAGACGCATCGGTCAGACCGGCGGGAATCAACCACGTCTGACCGCGTTCCATGGCATTCATCGGCTCTTCGGCGACCTCGATTCGACCCGATCCGGAAAGGATCATCCAGACTTCCGGCATACCGGACGTCACAATCTCCAGTTCGCCCGCCGGATCCAGTTCGATCCGCTCGATGCCGAAGTACGGCGTGCGGACCAGTTCGTACGTCCGGGTCGACCCCACCTCGATCGGCGGGGGCAACGGCGGCGCGGCCTCCATCCCTTCCACGCCGAAGCGAATGCACTCGATCGCCTCTTCCAGATGCATCTCCCGGCCGCTGCGACCCCAGTCATCGATCCGAAACGTCGTATCGCTGGGCGTCTGCACCTCCGCGACCAGGACGCCCGCGCCGAGCGCGTGGACCGTCCCGCTGGGCAGATAGTGGCACGCCCCGGGGAGGGCGGGGACGACCAGGAGATCCTCGCGGAGCGCCGGCGTACCGGCGTGGGCCCGAAGATCCGCCTCGGTCACGCCCGGCCGGAGCCCCTTGTAGATGACCGCCCCCGGCTCGGCGTCGATCACGACCCACGCTTCGGATTTCAGGTGCGCTTCGGGATGCGCGCGGACGTACTCCGCATCGGGATGGACCTGGACCGATAGGTTCTCCCGGGCATCGAGATACTTGATGAGCAGCGGGAAGCCGCCCTCTCCGGTGAGTCCGGCCGAGCCCATCAGCCACTCTCGCTGCTCGTGAAGAATCTCCCGCAGGGTTCGCCCGCGCCAGGGACCGTTCGCGATCTTCGACCGCCCCTCGGGAATTGCGGCGGGCAGATCCGCCAGTTCCCATGATTCACCGATCCGCACCCCTTCGGGCAGAGTTTTCCCCAGCCGCTCGGCAAGCCGCCGGCCGCCCCAGACTTTTTCCCGAAAAATCGGCTGGAAAAGAAGCGGTGGGTAGATCATGGTTGACCGAAGCATATCGAAAGTCACAGATCCCGCGATCTGTGCGGCGGCGCGCCGCCGGGCTAGAATGGCTGCGGGCGGCGCCCGCGTCGGGTGGCATATCGGCCGATCGCGGCCGCGGCAGGAGTTGAAGCATCAGAAGCATCAGAAGCATCATGCGCATTCCCACGTTGATCATGACCGGTTCCGCCCTTCTCGTTTTCGCGGTTCGTTCCGCATCCGCGCAGACCGTTCTTGATATGCCCGCACCCCCACCGGCGGAGATCGCCGCGCCGGAGACGGGGATCGCGGCAGATTCAACGCGGGATCGACCCGCCGGGGACCGATTCGCGCCGCGCGGCGAGCTGTCCGGGACGTTTTCGCTCGGCGAGCTTGCCCTCGGCCGCTACGCCCGCGCCCGAACCGCGCCGCGGCCCCATCTTCGCCCCACCGCCGCCCCCGCCTCGGTCCGGACCGGTCTCCACTGGCCGGAGTACCACTGGACCGGACACGCCTGGGGCTGGCCCTCCGGCTATTGGACCGGTGGATCGTGGTTCGGCTACTCCACGCTCGGCGGGCCGAGGAGCTGGACCTTCACGACCAGCTTCTGCCCCAAGTCGGTGAAGCCCAAATCGGGCGCGACCGGCAGCGGTCATTGACCCGCCGTCGGTAGCGCTTCGCGCTGCCGACGATGGCGCCGGTGGGCAGTGGTTTTCCGTCGTTCCCGAACGTCGTCCCCGCGGAGGCGGGGACCCATTGGGCGCGCGGGACGGTTTCTTCGCGGAAGTGGATTACCGCCTCCGCGGGAATGACGGGGGGTAGAGGGGCGAAGCGACGGAGCGACGAAGGGGTGGCGTGACGGAGAGCGAACGACTGCTCGGGAATGACGGGAGAAGTAACGCGGGATTTGCACCCGGGCTGAACCTCGACCCCGCTCCATCCACCTTTCACGGATTCCTGAAGCGCCTCTTCACAAGTGCCGTCCGGGACCAACCGGCTACACTGGGAGCAGATTCCCCGGAGGTCCCCGTGTCGACACCGAAGCTCTTCTCACTTGTCATGCTGGTGACAACTGTCCGCCGGCGACTCCTGATCGTCGGATGTCTCTGTCTTTGTCCGCTTCTCTCCTGTTCTCAATCGGAGGTCGGTGCCGGCGGTGATCTGACGGTCGAATCGGAAGAGGAACTGCGGCAGGAGATCGAGGCCATCATCAATGCCGCACTGCCGGAGGGTGAAAACGGCGGGCCGGAATTTCTGGAGGCGCTCGAGATTCTCGGTGAAATCATCGGTGAGAACCGTTACACCGTTGATTTCACTTTCCTCTTCCTGCCCGAGGACGCGCTTCCGGATTACGCCGACGCCGCGACGATGACGCGCACTCGGCATGCGTTCGAAGAGGCGATGGAACAGGGCGTGATGGCGATGATTCGCGATGCGGTCCGGCGCCCTCGTCTGCAGATGAGCCGGCTGATCTTCGGAGAGGACGGTTTCCCGGAGTCCCACGACATCCGCCGTGTTGCGAGTCTCCTGACGGCGCACGCCCGGAAAGCGGCCGGCGATTCGGATTTCGACGGGATGCTGAACTCTTTCCGCGACGCGCTGCACCTTTCCCGGCACCTCGAACGATTGCCGATCCTGCTCTGGAAGGTGACGGGACAAGCGATTCATATCGAAGTGCTGCAGGAATTCATGCACCTCAGCCGTGAGCACACTCTTCCCGAATCCGTCCTGACAGAGATGCTTGCGCTGGTCGAGCCGCCGACAACTCTGCCCGACGAGACGGACGCGCTGATCGCCGTCGAAGCGAAGCTGCTTCAGAAACTGCTTCGGCCTTACTTTGACGAACGGGGCATGACCGTCAGGGAACGTAGAGCGGAGCTCTTCTCACAGGCGAACGCGCTGCGATGGCAGCTTTCGCTCACTCTTCAGAACTTCGACGAGCGCTATCCCGAAGTGCCGGATGAGCCGGGATCACGCCACCTGCGAAATTTTTCCGATTGGGACGATGTTCGCCGCGAACTCGAACGCGCGAATGAAACCGTCCGCGAATGGTATGCTTTGCCCTTCGCAGAGCGCCGGCAACTCACGCCGCTGGACGATCTCGACGTCAGACTGAGACCGATGACGCTCGAAATGATGATCCTCGCTTACGCGGACGTACTCTTTTCGTATCGAAACACCCTCGAAATCACGAACGTTCGTTTTGCCGGTACGCAGCTCGCGCTGGCCATCGAACTGCATCGACATCGGAACGGTGTGTATCCAAACTCGCTCGATGAGCTGGTGCCGGGTGAATTGGAGACGTTGCCGCGCGATACGATCAATGAGATGAACTTCGGCTATCGCCGAACCTCGAATGACGGGGGTGATCCGGACTATATCCTCTACAGCGCCGGCGATAACGGCATTGATGACGGTGGCACGCCGTGCGGCCGGTTCGGTACGGCCTGGGCCGGCGATGACCCGGATCAACCGTGTGACTACGTCATTCCAATCGACCGGCGGTAGTCGCCCTCACCCCCGCACCATCAGGAACGCCACGCCCGTCAGCGCGATGAGTGCGCCCAGCACCGCCCGCCAGGAGATCCGTTCCTTCTCCAGCCACTTGGCGAAGGGCAGAATGAAGACCGGCGTCATCGCCATCAAAGTCGCCGCGACCCCCGCTTCCGTCCGCTCCACCGACACCATCGAGAGCCAGACGCCGCCGACGGGACCGAACACCACACCGATGGCGATCATGAAGAGCGCAAACGGCCAGACGCTCTGAAAAAACGTCGTGCGCGGCTCCGGCAATCGCTCGCTCTCCGGGCTGACCGCCATACTCTCATCCATCGCGGCCCGCGAAGACCGTGCATCGCCACCGCGCTTCATCACGCGCAGAACAAGCACGAACACGACGATACCGATCACGCCGAAGATCATCCGCAGGAGGGTGACCGACCACGGATCCAGGGCAAGCCCGTGCGCCTGCGCGTGCAGCATCGCCTTCTTGGCGAGAACCACCCCCACCGCCTGCCCCACTCCCGCCAGTGCGCCGAAAGCAATCCCCCGGCCGTAGCGCGGCTCAGGACGATGATGACGCGTGCGCCGGACCGCGGGGTTCTCCGGCCGCTCCAGCGCCACCCACGCCACGCCCGCGACCGTGATCGTGATACCCAGAATCGCCAGCCAGGTCAGCGGCTCATCCAGAACGGGCCACGCCAGAATCGCCGTCACCGGCGGCGCGAGCGTCATGAGCAGTGTCGAAAGGCGCGGCCCGACATCGACCAGCGCGGTAAAGAGCAATTGATCGCCGATCGCCAGCCCGATCAGACCGGACAACCCCAGCCAGAACCAGACCGTCGGGTCGACCTCCGGCAACCACAGCCCGAAGGCGAATCGGTGCACCACCGCGAGCACGATCAGCGCCGCGATCATGCGCAGCAGGTTGACCCACGTCGGCCCGACCCGCCGGCCGGCGGCGGCGAAAGCGAGCGAGGTAAAGACCCAGCACATCGCCGCCCCGAGCGCCGCGAGTTCACCGAGGTTTTCAGAGATCAATGCCGCGGCCTGGGTCATGTGCGCAGAACAATAACCGCGAAGTGGCCGACGCGCAGGCGGATGACCCGAAACTCGCCATCCGCCGCCTTGCATCTCGCGCTCACCGGCCCGTCATTTCCGCGCAGGGCCTCTCCCCCGTGAAGGCGTGGGGCGGGATTCCATTGCGCGAAGAAACCGTCCCGTGCGCCCTGAAACCGTCACGCGCGCCCACTGGGTCCCCA
>SKZB01000378.1 GCA_007127615.1 Phycisphaerales bacterium
CTTCACGCTTCACGCTTCTGTACTTCTTCCACGCGCGTCGGCGGCATCGGGGCGAGCGTGCCCGGCACCAGCCCCGGATACCAGATCTCTTCCGGGTCCTGGCCGTCACACGTCTGCCGCATCAGCAGATAGACGGCGGTGGCGGCGCTGAAAAAGTAGGAGAAGACGTAGGCCGCGACGAGGGCGACGACGATCGACTGCCAGAATCCGATGAGCCACGCGGCGGTCCCGGTGTGCCAGTTCGGCGCGATTTCGACCGAGGCCGCGGCGGGGTTGAAGTTGAAGATGTCGAATCCGCCCGCCTGGCTCATCGCGGCACTTGCCGTAAAGGTGCCGAAGAGATCCGCGGTCACGTTGAGCGCCGTGACCGCAAAGAGGCTGACAACGAGATACCCCAGCGCGAGCCCGATGACCGCGACGGCGCCGTATCCGAGCAGATGCAGTGGCCGCTGCAGCACGTAGGCGTAGGCCCGCTGTTGGGCGTCGGCGGCATCGCAGTTTTCACACGCCACCGCCGGCAGCAAGAGGCCGAAGCCGAGCGCGTACACCAGCAGCAACAGGGCGATCAGGAGGCCCAGGATCAAGAGCGCGCCGTAGATCAGCGCGCCGATGATGTTCAGCCCGGGCACGTTCATGATCACGCCCGGCAGCAGAATGATGACGGCGAGTGCGGCGGCGAGCAGCAGCGGCAGCAGCAGCGCCAGCACGAGCCGGGGCCAGTGCACGAGCGCGAACTGCCACGCTTCGATCACGCGAAGCTTCTGCCGGCCGGAAATTTCGCAGGCCGCCATGCGACTCAGCGCGCCGCCGCCGACGGCGAGTACCAGCAGCGCAAATGTGCCGTAGACGAGCGTGAAGAGCAGATGATGACGCCACAGCGCGCGGGGGAGATCGACGAAGGTCTGCTTGAAGCCTTCGAAGACTTCAATCGGCCGGAGAAACAGTACGCCGCGCACGATCCGCACGGTCTGCGCGCCGAGATGAACGGAGACCGCTTCGAAGGATCCGCGCGGCCGCGACTCGTCGATCGCGGCGATCGTGGATCGGAATCGTCGATCCGCGCGACCAAGCTGCGCCTCGCCGAATTCGGTCTCCCGCCGTTCCCGATAGCCCGCGCGCACCCGGGTGAGGACATCGCGGGCATCCAGCAGCGCCCACTCGTCGGGGTCGCCTTCCGGCAGATCGTCCGCCGGGACGTAGCTGCGCATGGCCCGCCGCAGCGTCTCCTGGGCGGCGGCCCGATCCTGGACCGGCATTTCGCCGAGCGTGATTCCCGCCGGGTGGGCCCGCGGTTCGGTGGCGCTGTCCCACGTGCGGCCGACGGCCAGGAGCAGGAGCACCATGAACAGGGCGATCAGCAGGCGCGGCGGCTGCATGGCGGCGGTCACGGCCCGCAGAATGCGAGGAAAGCGCACGATCTGCGCGAAGTCCACTCCATCAACAACAATCCGTTTTCGAGGGTCGGGCACGGTCGGTCTCCCTGCTCAGAAACGATCTTCATATCGGCGCGCGGCGGTCGGCCGCGCGGCCGGCGTGAGATGGATGCTACCAGCCGTGTGCGAACCGTGCAGGTGGGGCGGGGGGCCGAAAGATGAAAGGGGCAGCGCGAACCGAGAAGCGTGAGCCGTGAGGACGGAACGCGCGGAATCGAGATCACGCGCGGCGATGAGGTCGCGTGGTCAACGTGCGGCTGGTGGCGGACTCTTTCGTTGACGCTCGTTCCGAAGCAGTCCGGCGCCTCCGGGGGGCGAAATCAGACGCCCGGAACGCGGGCGAAGGGCGAGTGGGGGTGCTAACATCACAACGCAAGCAAAAACATCCGAACTTCACTTGCCGAAGGAGAAACACCATGACTTTTCAACTGCCCGATCTGCCTTACGCCGCCAACGCCCTCGAGCCGGTGATCGACGCCAGGACGATGGAGATCCATCACGGCAAGCATCACAACACCTACGTGACCAAGCTGAACGAAGCGGTCGAGGGCACCGATCTGGCTTCAAAAACGATCGAAGAACTCTGCCGCGACCTGAAAGGCGTTCCGGAAGACAAGCGAACCGCCGTGCGCAACAACGGCGGCGGGCACTTCAACCATTCACTGTTCTGGACCATCATGGCGCCGAAGGGCAAGGGCGGCGGGGGAGAGCCCTCCGGCGAGTTGGCCGAGGCGATCAAGAGCAACCTCGGCTCGTTCGACAAGTTCAAGGAAGAATTCGCCAAGGCCGCGACGACCCGCTTCGGTTCCGGCTGGGCGTGGCTCGGAGTGAAAGATGACGGCAAGGTTTGTGTCTGCTCGACTCCGAATCAGGACAACCCCCTCATGAAGGGCTTCGTCGATTGTGAATGCACGCCGATCCTCGGCCTGGACGTCTGGGAGCACGCCTACTACCTCAACTACCAGAACCGCCGGCCGGATTACATCAAGGCGTGGTGGGACGTCGTGAACTGGTCGGCCGTGGCGGAACGGTACGAAGCGGCGCGCACCGCCGGCGCCACCGCCTGATCGCATCGCGCTGAGAAAAACCGGCGTTGATCAGAAATCTCTTTCGCCATCCCGCCCGCCCCGGTTCATTGAGCCGGGGCTGGTTCTTCTGGCACATCACGGTGTGGCGTGCGCAGTGGAGGCACTTCCCTTTCGCCCGCCGGGCTACCCCCGGACCGCGGCCCTGATAGCATTCGGGCTGAGGAAATGAATCGAACGCCCGCAGACCACCGCGGCCAATGGCGGTGTCGAATGAAGACGGCGCAGCGAGAGTCGGCGCGGGTCAGCGCAAAGCCCAGCGCAGAACCCAGTGAAAGCCAGCGCAAAGCCAAGGTGATGAAATGAGTGAATCCGACATGGCTCCCCCCAGACCGGTCCCCCTTTCGGGAAAACATCACCGCACTCATCAGCGCATCCCTTTTTTTTTTTTTCTCTGCATCATCGCGCTGGCGGGGTATTTCTGGACATCATTCGGTGCCGTTCTCAACTTCAGCATCCTTATGGCCATCCGGCCTCAGGGTGAAGAGCAGGCCTCGGTCGGCGAACTGCTGCGCTGGCCGGTGGCGTACAGCGCCGCGAAACTCATCATCGTCACAATTCTGCTCGCCGGGTGGATCGCCTACGGCCGGCAACTTCACGCGCGCCGTCCGATCGTCGCGGCGGCGCTGGCGACCCTCGCCCTCCTGCCGCATCTGTTCGGCCCGCTGGGTCTCATCCATTTCGCCCTCGTTCTCGGCGACACGTGACGCAGCGGTTTCGCCTGATCGAATGGTGACGAATTCTGCTGCTCCATCTCTGTCCACCTCGGCGGACTGAACCACGACCCCGCTCCGTCCACCTATCGCAGATTCCTGAAGCGCCCAAAAAGAAGGCCGCGCTTCCGCACGGGACGGAAACGCGACTGGTGTAGGAGGCAAAAAAATGAGAATTCCGAATGGCTGCGATGGTGGCTTCAGCGGCGCCCCTTACCCCCAGTTGCCAAGGAGCGTCAGCAGGTCAAGGACATCGACCGTGCCATCTCCGTTCAGATCGGAAGGGCATGCGCTGTCTGGACAAGCGCCCCAATCGCCAAGCAGAATCAGCAAATCCAGGACATCAACTGAGCCGTCGCAGTTCAAATCGGATGCGACGCATACCGGTTCGGTGTAGGCGATCCACGATGCCTCGGCGCCCGTTTGCGGATGGTAAGTGCTTCCGTAAAACGTCTTACCGTCGCTGGATACGCCGACGTTGGCAACATTCGTGCCGAACGGGTTGTTGCCGCTGATATCCCAATCGCCGAAGTCAATATCGTAATCCTGCTCAAGTGCGTCCTGCAACAGTCGTACACCATTGGCTTGGTCATACATGATGGTGGCCCAGGCACTTGGCGAAGAACCAGTGTTGTATCCAACCATGATTGAACCATCACCGGAGATGCTCTGAATCGCGTTGGCGAAACTGGATGATGGAATGATGCTGGGGATCTCCGTCCAACCAGCGCTCTGCGACCAGATCGCCGCGGCAAAGTTATCCGGAGACACATGGGACTGGCCGCCCATCACACTGCCATCAGCGGACATCGACACGATCGTACTATGCCAACTCCCGCCGGGCAGGAAGCCGAGCCATTCGAGGCCGGTTGCAGCTGTCCATCGGAAACCCTCCGCAGCGTCAAACTCGCTCAATCCGGTGATGACGTTGCCATCCTCGGAGACTGCAGTCGCAAATGAATAGGCGCCGCGTTTGATTCCATCGAAGCCGGACACACCTTCTGATGTCCACTTCACGGCCGTGAATTCGCCCTCGTACAGAGCTTCACCGACGATCACGCTGCCATCTCCGTTGACTGCGATCACGCCAAAGTCACTGACGCCGGGCTGAACGGGCAGGACTTCCATCACGCCGTTCACCCAACGAACCGCATTGCCCAACCCACTGACACCGCCAATGATCGTTGTGCCATCGGCAGACATGTCCGCAACGTAAGAGTTGTTGCCATCAGATGCCAAAGCAACGGTACCGGTTTCCGGTGTCCACATGATGGCGCGGCCATTGGCCCACGATCCGGCATAGCTTGTGCCCGCAGCAACGGACCCGTCGGCAGAGATGCCGCGGACACGGATCCAGTCGTCGCCATCCAGCGGTTCAATCTGCACGAACTCCTGGGCGAGGGCGACGGTTGACATTGACACGGCACAGAGCATCGCCAGTGCGATTGATCTTTCTTTGCGCATGAGCTTTCTCCTGGTTGGAAACTTGCGAATCGGGTTTTCGGCCGCGACACCCAAACGGCGAATAGACAGTCTCTCACGCCCTCCGAACGGACTGTACCCGCAATCCTTTGCGACGCAATTACATTTCGAAAATATTCTCAAAATACATGCGCGGGTTGGCCTTGTTCAGATTATGCTAGAGTCCACATGGAAATGATGGGCGAAAAACGTATCCGCGACGATCAATCTCTCCAGCGGTCGATCGCTCGGGCGGGCAATGATCTGCGTCTGGCGCTGAGCGATCTGCTCGATGAGTTGGCCGGCGCGGGTATCAACAGCCAGCAATCGCTCCAGAGCACGTTGAACCTCAGTCAGTCCGCGACCAGTCGCGTCATGTCCGGCGCGCGAAGCACGGATCCACTGACCACCCTTGCGCGCTTGCCCGGGCCGGGAGGTCTTCGCAAGATGTTGCGTGGTGCATCGCGAGCGGGTGTTGCCCCGGAATGTCTCGCTCGGGTCCAGGAAGCGGTCGGCAGTGTCGAAAAGTTGATCGATCGAGAAGTCGGTGATCGGTACAACCTGGACGCACTGCTGTGTGACTGGGCCCACGAATCGCGCTCAAGTTTCGAGCTGCGTCAGCGCGCGGCTGCGTTCAAGGCCATGAGTTCGCTCCGTGGGGTTCAGGTCCAGACGTTTGCCTCATCGTGGCTGGTGCATCCGTCCAATGATGGCAATGCATTTGACGCTGTTCAGATCGATGCGCTCCTGGCCTGTCGAAGGGTGCGACCAAACGCAGTGATGCACACGACGAGCCAGCATCTTGCCTTGCACTCGGAGCCCGTGCGGGTGCAGAACCTTGAAGGCAATCCGGTGACCTGTACCCGTGACATCATTGTGCCGCAATTTTCCCATTTCGACGCCGAGAGTATGGAAACCCAGCGACAGGGCAATCTGACGCGGACCCGGGTGCGTAATCTGCCACTGGGTAACCAGCGTGGCGCCGACATCGTCACCGCAATGCACTACCCCGATCTCTATCCGCTCAATCGCACGATTGCCAATTCCCGAACCACCGGCGTCGCAGCAAACGTCGAGCCGCCAACCAGAGTTCTGGTTCTGGATATCTTTCTGCACGAAAGTGTCTGGCCGAATGCCACGCCGCAGTTGAGAGTCTTTGATACCGTCATCCGCGGCCTGTCACATCCAGACGATCCAATGCGTGCTGCAGATCAACTTGAGTGCATCGAAAACGTCACGATGCTCGGCCGTGGCATCGGAGCGTTCCGTGTCGAAGAGATTGCCGAGTATCCCGACCTTCTACAGTTCGTTTGCGAGCAGAGGAATTGGGATCCACAGTTCATGCGTGGCTACCGCGTGAAGATGAAGTATCCAGTTTACGGATCGCAGGTGTGTCTCGCATTTGAGCTCTAGCATGTGCTCGTCAAGGTGACCTGCCCGACTCACCTTCAGCTTCCCCGCCGCGCTTCTCCGTGGGGCGGCCTTCTGCTCAACCGGCCGTTGCGAGAAGCCAGCGGAAGTGGGCAGCGTGTTGTCGATCCGTTGTCGCGAACAGTGGATCACAAGCATCTGAACTGACGCCACGATCGCCGACTCGCGCCGAAAGCCGTAGAATACGCGCGTCACGCGCCTCTCGGCGCGCGATGCGCATGGCGGCGAGACCATCGGCGACGGGCCCGTGGCGGAATTGGCAGACGCAGCGGACTTAAAATCCGCAGTCTCGAAAGAGACGTGAGGGTTCGAGTCCCTCCGGGCCCATTGAAGATCATTTGGCGCTTCAGGAATCTGCGCAAGTGACCCGCACGGATGAGAGTTTCTCAGCAAAGGCATGAAGGCACGGAGCCACGGAGGCACGAAGGGCGGCGGTCAGTCTGGTTCCTCGCCGCTTGTCGCTCGTTCCGTACGGGGGCGAC